>DASUON010000251.1:0-2135 GCA_036276615.1 Burkholderiaceae bacterium | reverse complement strand
CTTTTTTGCATGTCTCCTTTGGTGCCATCCCCCGTGCGCCCCCGTCTGAAGGGGCTGACCCGCCAGACCACGTTGGTGCTGGGGGTGGTCGGCCTGCATGTGGCAGCGTTGGTTGCGCTGCAAAGCGGGCTGCTGCGCCGTGCCGTGGACATGGTGGTGCCTGTGGAGGTGCTGGCCCAGGTCCTGGAGCCCGCCCAACCCCAGGCCGAGCCGCCGCCGCAGCCCAAACCCAAAGTGACCCCACAGCCCGTGGTGCCCAAGCCCACGCGTCAAGCGCTGACACCCCCGCCGTTGCCCCTGGCGGTGCAGACCGACACCCCATCCCCCAACGCGGTGGCCGGCACCACCACCCCGCAACCCCCGGCACCGCCCGTCAGCACCCCTGTGGCGACAGCGCCCTCGGCCCCACCCGCCCCTCCGGCTCTACCCGCGCCGCCGCGCATCCAGCTGCCCGACAGCAACGCCGACTACCTGAACAACCGCCCGCCCGCCTACCCGCCACTGTCGCGCCGTCTGGGCGAGCAAGGCAAGGTGCTGGTGCGGGTGTTGATCGAGGTGGACGGTTCGGCCAGCCAGGCCGAGGTGAAAACCAGCAGCGGATACGACCGCCTGGACCAGGCCGCGCTGAAGACCGTGCTGGGCTGGAAGTACGTGCCCGGCAAGGTCAATGGGGAACCCAAGGCCATGTGGTTCAACGTGCCCCTTCACTTTGTGCTGGAGTGACGCCAAGAACTTTTGATGTTTTTGGCACCCAGCGCTTTTCATAATTCATCTTCAAGCTATTGTTTCAGGAGTAACAGACCATGGACACCCAATTCGGCCTCGCCCACGTGTGGCAGCAGGGGGACTTTGTCACCCGCACGGTGGCCCTGATCCTGCTGGGCATGTCCATGGCCAGTTGGATGGTCATCATCACCAAGGCGCTGAACCTGCGCCGCCACCGCCAGCAGGCGCGGCAGGCCGAGGCCTTCTGGCACGCCGCCGACTTTGAAGACGGCCTGCGCCAACTGGGCGACGCCCAGGACAACCCCTTCCACCAACTGGCGCAAACGGGCCGCGAGGCCACCCGCCACATCCTGCGCCAGGACGAACCCGCGCTGGCCGCCCCCGGCACCCCGCCACGCCCGCAGCTGCACGACCAGCTGGACCTGAGCGACTGGGTGACGCGCGAGCTGCGCTCGGCGCTGGACGAGTTCATCGCCCGGCTGCAAGGGGGCATGGCCATCCTGGCCTCGGTGGGCTCCACCGCGCCGTTTGTGGGGCTGTTCGGCACGGTCTGGGGCATTTACCACGCGCTGCTGGGCATTGGCGCAGCGGGCCAGGCCACCATCGACAAGGTGGCCGGCCCCATTGGCGAGGCGCTCATCATGACCGCCCTGGGCCTGGCCGTGGCCATCCCCGCGGTGCTGGGCTACAACGCCCTGGTGCGCGGCCACAAGGCGGTGCAGCACAAGCTCAACCGCTTTGCCCACGACCTGCACGCGCTGTTCGTGACCGGAGCCCGCGTCAGCCAAGGGGGCGTGGCCGCTGGCCCGGCCTCGGCCCCGGTGGCGGGCAGCCCGTCGGTCGTGGCCCTGCGCAAGCCCTGAGCGTCACCGCCCTTTTCCTGCGAGAACCCGCCATGTCCCACGGACCGTTTACCGACACCGACGACGAGATGCTGAGCGAGATCAACATGATCCCGCTGATCGACGTGATGCTGGTGCTGCTGATCGTGTTCATCATCACCGTGCCGGTGATGAAACACGCGGTCAACATCGACCTGCCCCGCGCCAGCAACGACAAAGAACTGGTCAAGCCCGAAACCGTGCGCCTGAGTGTGGACGCCGACGGCACCTACTTCTGGAACGAACAAAAGCTGGCCGACGACAACGAGCTGCAAGGCCGTCTGGCCGCCGCCGCCGCCCAGAACCCGCCGCCCGACCTGCACATCCGCGGCGACCGCAACGTGCGCTATGAACGCGTGGCCCAGGCCATGGCCGCAGCCCAGCAGGCCGGGGTGAAAAAGATCGGCTTCATCACGGAGCCCGCCCGATGAGCGCCACCCCCACCCATCCCGCGCCGACCTGGGTGACCGGTGCCAGCGCCACGCCCTTGGCTGCAACCCACCAGGTTGAGCCCCACACGGCCCGGGC
>DASUON010000250.1:0-6577 GCA_036276615.1 Burkholderiaceae bacterium | reverse complement strand
GGCCAGGGTGCTCCAGGCTGCCTGAAAAGCCTCGGCGGAGGCCGCCGCCAGCGGGGCCAGCATGGGGAATCAGCCCGCCGATGCTTCCGCCACCGGCTCGGGCAGCTTGATGCGGTCGTCGGTGCTGTACTGGTAGTCCTCGAACACGTGCTGGGCCGACAGCAGCTGGTAGTGGCCGTCTTCGTGGCGCACGGTGGTGTCCTTCAGCTTCCAGGTGAGCTGGCCGCAGGTCCAGATCTCGAAGTTGCGCATGTGGGTGCACAAACAGGTCTTGTCCATGACCGAAATGCGTTTTTCCCCGGGATGCGCCAGCACCTCGCGGTTGTAGGACGTGACATAGGCGCACTTGCCGTTGGCGTCCAGCAGGTAGCCGTAGGCCTCGCAGTTGGGGCGAATGCCGTCCCCGATGCCGGGGCTGGACTTGATCATGCGCATGGGGTAGCCGGTGGGCGAAATCTGGTTGACTTCGATGTCGTCCTCGTTGGCCTTGAAGTATTCCTGCTTCACGTCGTCGGGCAGGCCGCATTCCTGGGTGACGGTGAAGCGCGTGGCCACCTGCACCCCGGACGCACCCATTTCCATGAAACGCACCGCATCGCTGCCGGTGAAGATGCCCCCAGCCGGGAGGACGGGAATGTTGAGCTGTTCGTCGCGCAGGTACTGCAGCACCTCGGCCACGATGGTGGCCAGGTCGTACTGCGCCCAGTCCATGCCAAAGCCCAGGTGGCCCCCGGCCAGCGGGCCTTCCACCACCACGTAGTCGGGCAGGCGGTTGAGGCGGGCGTTTTTCTTCAAAAACAATTGCAGCGCACGCACCGAGCTCACGATGATGCCCAGCTTGGCATCCCGAAAGCGTGGGTGGTCTTCAATCAGCGCAAAGCTGCCCAGGTGCAGACCGGCGGCGAGGGTGATGCCGTCGATGCCCGCGTCCAACGCCGCCGCCATGCGGACCTGCAGCGTTTCCTTGGGGGCGTTCATCGTCAGCTTTTCCATGCAGTTGATGAACACCATGCCGCTGCCGCGTTTGCGGCCCATGGTGTGCTCCACGTGCAGGCGGGTGGCCTCGGCCAGGTCGCCCAGGTTGAACTTGACGGCGGATTTGTCTTCCGAGTCAACGTTGTACTTGTACAGCGCCTGTTTGGCCTTGACGAACTTGGTCTTGTAGCGGCGGTCGGTGACCGTCTTGATCATCGCGTCGGAAATGTGGCCCACGCCGCCCAGCCGCGCGGCCTCCAGCGCCAAGTCGGACGAGGAAATGTCCACGCCCATGCCCCCGATCATGATGGGCACCAGTTCCTGGCGGCCAAAATTCAGGCGGAAATCGTTCAGTTGCTTCATTGTGTTTGTGGGGTGCGCGGCGCGGTGGGCCTGTCTCCATCAACGGGGCTCTGACCCGTTGCGCAGGATCGAAAGTAGGGGCAGAAGTCTACCCGCTGGGCTTGACGCGGGGCTGAATTTCTGGGTTCCCGCCGGGGCGATTGCAGCCGTTTTGCGTCAGATCAAGGCCCCGTGTGGCGCCGCTGTCACCGTCGGGACCCAAACCCCCGCGCCCTGCGGGTGCGGCCTCTTGTGTCGGGCGCCAAGGCATGGACACTTGCCGCACCTGCTGTTTTTGCACCTTCCCCCACACCATGTCCCTGCGCCCCACCATCGACTTTCTGCTGCACGACTGGCTTCGCGTCGAACAACTCAACCAGCGCCCCCGCTTTGCCGACCACAGCCGCGAAACCTTTGACGCCGTGCTGGATACCTGCGAGCGCATTGCCCGCGACAAATTCGCCCCCTTCAACCGCCTGGTGGACACCCAGGAGCCCACCACCGTCACCGACCCCGATGGCAGCCTGCGCGTGGTGCTGCCCCAGGCCACCCACGACGCGCAAAAGGCCTACGCCGACAGCGGCATGCTCAGCGCCGCCCAGGACTACGAATGGGGTGGCATGCAGCTGCCCTACACGGTGGAGGCTGCGGCCAACGCCTTTTTTGGCCATGCCTCGGTCAGCATCGGCTCGGGCATGCTGACCAGTGGCAACGCCAATTTGCTGATGGCCCACGGCACCGAAGCGCAAAAACGGGTGTTTGCCGCCAAGGAATTCGCGGGTGAGTGGTCGGGCACCATGTGCCTGAGCGAACCCCAGGCCGGGTCCTCCTTGAGCGACGTGGCCACCCGCGCCACCCCTGACGAAAGCCCCGCAGAGGCTGCCGACGGCTCGGTGCCCTGGGATCAAGACCCCCTGGGCCCGCGCTACCGCCTGCGCGGCAACAAGATGTGGATTTCGGCGGGCGAACACGAGCTGACCGACAACATCGTGCACCTGGTGCTGGCCAAGATCCCCGACGACCAGGGCCGCCTGCCGCCGGGGGTGAAGGGCATTTCGCTCTTCATCGTCCCCAAGAAGCTGGTCAACGCCCACGGTGAACTGACGGGCCGCCGGAACGACGTGGCCTTGGCTGGCCTCAACCACAAATGCGGCTGGCGCGGCACCACCAACACCCTGCTCAACTTTGGCGAAGGCCAGTTCCGCAACCTGCCGGGGCAGGGCGTGGACTGCGGGCCGGGGCTGGACGGGCAGGGCGCCGGGGCCATCGGCTACCGCGTGGGTGCCCCGGGCGAGGGCCTGAAATGCATGTTCCACATGATGAACGAAGCCCGCATTGGCGTGGGCATGGCCGCCACCATGTTGGGGCTGGCGGGCTACCACGCCAGCCTGGACTACGCCAAGAACCGCCCGCAGGGGCGGCCCATGGGCGCTTCCGGAAAAGACGCGAGCGCCCCCCAAACCCGCATCATCGAACACGCCGACGTCAAGCGCATGCTGCTGGCCCAGAAGAGTTACGCAGAAGGCGCACTGGCCCTGGAGCTGTACTGCGCCCGCCTGGTGGACGAGCAGCACACCGGCACGGCGGACGCTGCCGACGAGGCCCGCCTGCTGCTGGAGGTGCTGACCCCCATTGCCAAGAGCTGGCCCAGCGAATGGTGCCTGGAGGCCAACAGCCTGGCCATCCAGGTGCACGGCGGCTACGGCTACACCCGCGACTTTCCGGTGGAGCAGTACTGGCGCGACAACCGCCTGAACATGATCCACGAGGGCACCCAAGGCATCCAGGCCATGGACCTGCTGGGCCGCAAGGTGCTGATGGAGCAAGGCCGGGGCCTGCAACTGCTGGCCGCCCGCATGCAAGACACCGCGGCCCGCGCCCAAGCCTGGGCGGCAGCGCATGCCGACGCCCAAGACCCCGCCACCCCCCACGCCGCGGAACTGGGCCGCCAGGCCCGGGCGCTGCTGGGGGCCTTGCAGCAGGTGGGCGAAGCCACCCGTGCCGCCTGGTCCACCGGCAACCCCAACGAGGCCCTGGCCAACGCCGTGCCCTACCTGCAAGCCTTCGGGCACACGGTGCTGGCCTGGATCTGGCTGGACGTGGTGCTGGCCGTGGCCCAGAAGGATGCAGCGTTTTCTGTAGCTGTAAACTCAGGTAGAAAAAGCGCTGGAGCCTTTTTTTACCATTACGAACTGCCCAAAATCGACGCCTGGCTGCAGGTGGTGTCCAACCGCGACCCGCTGTGCGCCGACATGCCTGAAGCCGCGTTCTGACCGCCGAAAGCCCCGCCATGACCCTGCCTGCGTTTCCCCTTGTGTGTGTCGTCTTGGGGGCCGCGGCCCTGGTGGGGTGTTCGTCCAGCCCGGTCGGTGGCGAGGTGGCCCGGCAGACCGCGGCCACGGATGGGGGCCGAACGGCGCAGCTGGCCCGGGCCACGCTGCAGTACGAAAACGCCGACCCCCGCCTGGGCCAGTTGCCCACCGTCTACCGCTGCGACGGGCGCGACGTGGCCGTGGGGTATGTGGGCGCACAGGCCCGCGTGACCGTGGGGGCCGAGCAGGCCCATCTGCTGCGCGTGCCCACCTCCACGACCGCTCCCGCCGCCTGGGGCACCCGTTACCAGTTGCCCGGCGACAGTGGCACCTGGCTGGCCTTTCAGGGCGGCACGCCGGTGCTGAGCTGGCGCGGGCAGGCGCTGGGGGCCTGCCGGGTGCTCAAGCCCCTGGTGTCGCCCTTCACCGCCACCGGGCACGACCCCGCCTGGCGGCTGGAGGCCGACGCCCATGCCATCACCCTGCATTGGCCCCGGGCCAAAGCGCCCAACGCACCCAACGAGCCCAACGTCCCCAAGCCCACCAACGCCCCCGACGAGTTGGAGGGTGTGACCGTCTCCCCCTTGCAGCCGCTGGGCCTGGGGCAGCCCGTGGTGCTGGGGTATGGGGCGGGGGCCACCGAGGTGACCGTGCTCCACCGTGTGTGCCACGACCGCGTGAGCGGGCTGCCGCAGCCGTTCACCGCCATCGTCCGCAAGGACGGGCAAACCCTCACCGGCTGTGGTGGCGACACGCTCAGCCTGCTTCAGCACCGCACCTGGCGCCTGGCCGACAGCCCCGCCACCCTGCAATTCGAGCCGGATGGCCGCTTGACCGGCCACACCGGGTGCAACGTGTTCAGTGGCCGCTACCGGCTGCAGGGCGAGTTCTTGCAGCTGGACACCCTGATCACCAGCCGCAAAGCCTGTCTGGGCCCGGCCAT
This sequence comes from Burkholderiaceae bacterium, assembly GCA_036276615.1. Lineage (GTDB taxonomy): Bacteria > Pseudomonadota > Gammaproteobacteria > Burkholderiales > Burkholderiaceae_C > UBA2334. The sequence continues at coordinate 2,005 of DASUON010000250.1, read as the reverse complement.
GGCGGTGGAACAGGCCCTGATGCGCTGGCTGCCCAAGGTGTCGCGCCACGACGTGGCCGACGACGGCCGCCTGACCCTGCTGACTGCGGATGGCGACGCCCACACCGCCCACTGAGGCAGACACTCACGCGACAGGCCCCGTTTTGAGGTCCATCACAATTTCACTTTTCCCTGGAGAAACGCTATGACTCGTACAACCCAACAACTGTTCGACCTGACTGGCAAAACCGCGCTGGTGACTGGCGGCTCCCGTGGCCTGGGGCTTCAAATGGCCCATGCGCTGGGCGAGGCCGGAGCCCGCGTTGTCCTGTCATCGCGCAATGCGGCCGACCTTGAAGAGGCTGCCGCTGCCTTGCAGGCCGCGGGCATCGACGCCCGCTGGGTGGCCGCCGATTGCGCTGACGAAGCCAGCATCACCCACTTGGTGGACGAAACCTTGCAACGTGTGGGTGACATTGACATTCTGGTCAACAACGCGGGTGTTGCCTGGGGTGCTCCCGCTGAAGAATACCCCGTGGCCGCCTGGGATCAGACCATGAACCTGAACGTGCGTGGCTACTTCCTGCTGAGCCAGCAGGTGGCCAAGCGCTGCATGCTCACCGTGCCCGCGGGCAGCGACAAGGCGCGGGGCGGACGCATCATCAACGTGGCCAGCATCGCCGGCCTGGGGGGCAACCCGCCCGGCATGCAGACCATTGCCTACAACACCTCCAAGGCCGCGGTCATCAACTTCACCCGGGCGCTGGCCTGCGAATGGGGGCCACGCGGCGTGAACGTCAACGCCGTGTGCCCGGGTTTCTTCCCCAGCAAGATGACGGCCGGCCTGCTCCAGGTCCTGGGGGCCGACAACTTGGCCGCCCATGCTCCCTTGCGCCGCCTGGGTGACGACGAAGACCTGAAAGGCATCACCCTGCTGTTCGCGTCCGATGCGGGCAAACACATCACTGGCCAGTACATGGCGGTGGACGGGGGTGTCAGTGCCCTCCTTGCGGGCTGAGGCATGGATTTTCCCGTCCACATCCCGTTCGTGGAGCTGCTGGGCTTCGAGCTGGTACACATGGCCGACGGCGAGGCTGAAATCCACTTCGCCGCCCAGCCCGCGCACCTCAACTCCTTCAACGTGGTGCACGGCGGGGCCAGCATGACCCTGCTCGACGTGGTCATGGCGCATGCAGCACGCAGCGCCTTGCCCGAGACCGAGGCCCACATGGGCTGCGTCACCATCGAGATGAAGTCCAGCTTCATGTCCGCCGCCAAGGCCGAACGGGGCCCGCTGGTGGCCGTGGGCAAGGTGCTGCAGCGCACCACCACCCTGGCCTTCACCGAGGGGCGGGTGCTGGACGGCAAGGGCCGCCTGTGCGCCCACGCCACCGGCACCTTCAAGTACGTGGCCCGTCTGCCCGCGGGCGGGCGCGAGGTGCACGGCCTCAACCGCCCCGGTCGGGGCATTGTCACCGATTGACTTTTTCAAGCTTTTTTGGGCTCTGACGCTTTCATATCAAGCGCAAGCAGCTATTGTTTTCATAGGACTCACACCATGCCGCAAAACCGCCAGATCCTGCTCGACAACCGTCCCCAGGGCGAAGCCACGGTCAGCAACTTCAAGCTGGTCACCACCGACACACCCGCCCTGGCCGAGGGCCAGGTGCTGGTGCGCCACCACTTCCTCAGCCTGGACCCCTACATGCGCGGGCGCATGAACGCCAGCCGCAGCTACGCCGAACCCCAGCCCCTGGGTGAGGTGATGATTGGCGGCACCGTGGGCGAGGTGGTGGACAGCCGCCACCCCAAATTTGCCGCCGGTGACAAGGTGGTGGGCATGGGCGGCTGGCAGGAATACAGCGTGGTCGACGCCACCGTGCCCGGCATGCTGCGCAAGGTGGACACCACCCACGTGCCCCTCAGCCACTACCTGGGTGCGGTGGGCATGCCCGGCGTGACCGCCTGGTACGGCCTGGTCAAGATCATTGCGCCCAAGGCGGGCGAAACCGTCACCGTCAGCGCC
>DASUON010000249.1:0-2630 GCA_036276615.1 Burkholderiaceae bacterium | reverse complement strand
TCACACCGGCTGATGCTGCGCGCCCTCAGCCTGATGCGCGACCTGTCGCCCGATTACCTGCGCCGCTTCCTGTCGCAGGTGGACACGTTGTTGTGGCTGGAGCAAACGCCGCCCGACCGCCGCCCGGTGCGGCGCACCCGCAAGGGCGGCTGACCAACGGTTGATCAGTGGCAGGGCGGTGGCGGGCTGAACCTCAGGCGTGGGCCTGGTTCAGCTGGCGGGCAATGATGTCGTGGTTCAGCCACAGCACCGGGCCTTGCGGCTGGGCCATGCTGCCAAACATCAGGTTGCCGGTGGATTCCACCACCAGGGCGCTCAGCAGATCGGTGATGAGGGCCTTGCCGTCCTTGTGCTGGCGCACGATGTCGTCCGACGTGCCAATGGTCAGCTCGGCCTGCTCGGGCGCGTTGGCCATGGGCCAGGCTTCAAAGTTGCGGAAGGTCTTCATCACCTCGCTCTGGTGGAAGTGCTCCACCGTTTGCAGCACGCTTTCCAGCGTCACGCCCTCGTTCAGCAGGTCGCGGCAGGCTTGCCACTGGGCCAGAGCCCAGGCCCCGCCGTTTTCCTTTTGCAGGGCGTTGAGCAGGGCGAACAGCGGCAGTTCCACGCCGGCAAACACGTCCGACGAGTTGGTGCGGATTTCCGGGCAGTTGAACACCGTGGCCTGGATGCCGCGGTCCCACGCCTCGCGGGCAATGCGCTCCAGGCGCATCTTGGCGTAGCCCTGGGTGTAGTTGGTGTAGGTCTGCCACACGTATTCACTGTTCACCAGCACGGCGGTGCCGTGGTAGCCGTAGGCCGAATAACGCACCTGGCCGCCGCTGGCCTGCACACGGGCGCGGATGGCGGCGCTGCCTTCGATCAGGTGGCCGAAGGTGTTGGCCGACACCTCGTCGAAGTTCTGCAGGATGAGCTTGCCCAGGTCGCTGTCCAGCAGCACCTGCGACGACATGTGGCGGTCGCCCCGGCCCTTGTAGATGCGGTTGGCAATGGCCAGGAACACCTTGGCCTTGGGAATGCCACCGGCCATGGTGTGGGCAAAAAACACGTTGGCCCCATCGGGAATCAGCCCGTTCAACGTGGCCATGACCTCGGCCACGCCGTCCTGGAAGCGCTTGACGCCGATCTGGCGGCATTTTTCAACGTGCGCCCAGTCGATGGTGCTGGTGGTCCAGTTCTGCAGCGTCATGCCGCCCAGCAGGTCGGTGGGGGTGGGCTCGCCCGCGGGGGCGTCCAGGTCGAAACCGGCCATCAGCGGCACGTTGATGATCTTGCCGCCCAGGTTGGCTTCGGCGGCGGCCAGTTCCTCGTCGGTCAGCGGGCGCAGCGTGTTGTCCTTCTCGCGGCGGCCCACGGTGATGCCGATGATCTGCATGCCCGCCTTGCGGGCTTCGCTGATGAGGCCGGTGGCGTAACCGCGCCCGAAAAGTTCGCCAAAGAGCACAAACACATCACCCTGACGGAAGAACTTGGCTTGGTCAGCGGATGGCAGTTGATTCAGAGACGGCAGATGGTTCATGTTGACTTGCAAGTGGCGCCCACAGTTGGCTAAAGCCCGGCAGTTTAGCGGTGCTCAACGCCTGTGTGCCGCCCCCAGGGGGCCTGCCACCCACCACACCCCAGGCGCTGGGCCGGGTGGCTCCACGCGTCAGGGTGTCAGATGCTATGCAAAAAGAAGCAAAGAATGACGTCAATAAAGCGCTAGGTGCTAATTTGTATCAGCACGCAGGCTGGCGGCGCCACAGGCCCCGCACGCCCACGGCCACCAGCACCAAGGGCCACCAGCCTTTGAAGCTGGGCAGGGTGATCAGGCCTTGCTGGGCAAGCAGCAGCACGAGACCCACCACGATCAGGGCCACGGGGAAGAAGCGGAAAACGGGTTTCATGTGAGGCTCCAAGTGAATGTCGATGGCCTCACTGTGCCCACGCCAGGGCGCTGCGCACAGCGCTGTGCGACCAAGTGCCCGCTGGCGTCGCCAAACGCCGTTCAAGGGGTGTGGGCGGCGTAGGCGGGCGGATTTGGGGGAGGGGGGGGCATGGTGAGCTCCATGGTTGTGGGCGCTATAGTGAACACGCCCCCTGATCAGACCTTCCCGCATCCGTCGTTTTGCTCCACATGCACTCCCCAGCTGAACTGAATCTACCTGTTGATTTCGGCAATGCCGGCGCACTCAACACATGTGGGACGGGTTGGTTCATCGGCTACAGCGAGTGGACGCGAGAAGGCGCAGAACTGCGGTTCATGCCGCACGACGCTCTGGCTCAGGGCCTTTGCGTCAAGTGGTTTGAGCACGCTACCGGCGACCCGAACGGCGAGCCCAAACCGCTGAGCACAGGCCGAACGATGTCTGTGCTGGTGTCGCCGTCAAGCGAATTCCGGATCGAATTCTCCATCGACGCAACGTTTCCGCCCGAGAGCACCGCTGCTGTGGTTCTGCGCCAAGCGGGCGACTTTGCCATCTGGGGGGCCGGGGTGTATCACCGGGCGTTTGGTGTTCAGCGCGCCACGGTCATCACCGTTCGGTGGGCGTTCCCGGCCGAGCAGCCGTGACGCCAACGGCGGTTTCAAGCCCAAGGGCTGCGTTCATCTTCAGCTTGCCGAGGCAGCGCCCCACCTGCCGCCAAAACGC
>DASUON010000248.1:0-2462 GCA_036276615.1 Burkholderiaceae bacterium | reverse complement strand
GTGCACGACGCCCGCCGCGACGTGCCCACCCATGGCGAATGGGCGCTGCACCTGGCCCAACCCGTGCAACAACTGGACCACCTGCAACACCTCACCGCCGAACACCTGGCCCAGGTCCACTGGCCCGCCCCCGTGGTGGGGTTGGGCCTGGACACGCTGGACCTGGCCCCCTGGGTGCCCACCACCGTCGAGGGTCTGCTGTCCCCCACGCCAACCCACACCACCCTGCGCCACCCCCACCGCTGGACCGAGCTGCTGGAGCGCCTGCGCGCCCGCCTGGGCAACGACGCCGTGGTGCAGTGGCAGCTGCAAGACACCCACCTGAGCGAAGCCAGCCAGCACCCGCTGCCACCCACCCCCTCGAAAGCTGAAGCCCCGGCGCGGCACCGCCCGTCCGTTCCCTCTGCCCTGGAGGCCCCCGACACCTCCGTGGCCGCCGAGGCCTGCGCCACCGCGCTGGGCCCCCTTGCACCCGCCTGGCTGGCCGACCCGCCCCAGCCCTTGCGCCTGCGCGGTGACCGCCCCGTCTACCAAGGGCCGCTGGAACTGCTGGCCGGGCCGCACCGCATCGAATGGGTGCAGTGGCCCGGCGCCCCCGAGCCCCTGCACGGCCAAGCCCCACCCGTGACCGTGCGCGACCACTTCCTGGCCCGCAGCCCCGGGGCCGGGCTGGTGTGGGTGTACCGCCAGCGCCGTGCCGACCCCGCCCATGGCCAGGCGCACGACGCCGCCACCTGGTTCTTGCAGGGGTGGATGGCATGACCGCGCTGCCCGGTTACGCCGAACTCATGGCCCTGAGCCACTTCAGCTTTCAGCAAGGGGCCTCGTCGCCCGAAGAACTGGTGGACCGCGCCGCCGCCCTGGGCTACCAGGCCCTGGCCCTCACCGACGACTGCAGCGTGGCCGGTGTGGTGCGCGCCCATGCCCAGGCCCGCCAGCACCCCGGCCTGCAACTGCTGCCCGGGGCGGTGTTCGCGCTGCCACCGCCCGAGGGCGAGGCGGCGGATGGGCTGTCCCCCGGCTGGCGCATGGTGGTGCTGCCCCGCCACCTGATGGGCTGGGGCCAGCTGTGCCGCTGCATCACCCTGGCCCGCGCCGCCGCCCCCAAAGGCCAGTACCGCGCCGCCTGGCCCCGCCCGGGCAGTGGCACCCTCAGCGGCTGCGAGGTGGTGCTGCTGCCCCCCCGCGGCCCCCAAGTCAGTCTGGATGCTCCTGAAAGCATAGCTGTTTGCGCTTTTTTAAAAAGCGCTGGAGCCCTTTTTGATGCTGAAAACGGCAGCCTCTGGCTGGGCGCGGTGCTGCACCAGCAACTGGACGACGACCTGTGGTTGATGCACCTCAGCCACTGGTCCCAGGCCAGCGGCCTGCCGCTGGTGGCGCTGGGCGGGGCCGTCATGCACCACCGCTCGCGCAAACCCCTGCACGACGTGCTGACCGCCATCCGCCTGCACCGCCCGGTGGCCCAGTGCGGCCAGGCCCTGCTGCCCAACGCCCAGGCCCATTTGCGCACCCGGCTGCAACTGGCCCGCGTCTACCCGCCCGAACTGCTGGCCGCCACCCTCACGCTGGCCGGGCGCTGCCGCTTCAGCCTGGACGAACTGCGCTACCGCTACCCCCGCGAAACCGTGGCCCCGGGCGAAACCCCGGCCCAGACCCTGGCCCGGCTGGCGTGGGCTGGGGCGGCGTGGCGGTATGGCGACACCGAAGGGGCGCTGCCGCCCGAGGTGCACGCCCAACTCACCCACGAGCTGGCGCTGATTGCCGAGCTGGGCTACGAGATGTACTTCCTCACCGTGCACGACCTGGTGCGCTTTGCCCGCAGCCGCGACATCCTGTGCCAGGGCCGGGGCTCGGCGGCCAACTCGGCGGTGTGTTACTGCCTGGGCATCACCGAGGTGGACCCGGCCCGCGCCACCCTGCTGTTCGAACGCTTCATCAGCCGCGAGCGCGACGAACCGCCCGACATCGACGTGGACTTCGAACACCAGCGGCGCGAGGAGGTCATCCAGTACATCTACGCCAAGTACGGGCGCGACCGCGCCGCGCTGGCCGCCACCGTCATCAGCTACCGCCCCCGCAGCGCCCTGCGCGACGTGGGCCGGGCGCTGGGCGTGGACGAGCGGCTGATCCACGCCTTCTGCAAGGAGCACCCCGGCATGTATGGCCGCACGCTCTACCCCGACCGCCTGGCCCAGGTCCTGGGCGAGGTGGGGGTGGGCACCGAGCCTGCGCCGGGCCGCCCCACGCAGGCGCTCTTGGATTTGTGGCTGTCGCTGGCCGAGCAGCTCATGGGCTTTCCGCGCCACCTCAGCCAGCATGTGGGCGGCTTTGTGTTGACCGAGGGGCCGTTGACGCGGCTGGTGCCCATCGAGCCCGCGGCCATGGACGGGCGCAGCATCATCCAGTGGGACAAGGACGACCTGGACGCCGTGGGCCTGATGAAGGTGGACGTGCTGGCCCTG
>DASUON010000247.1:0-8105 GCA_036276615.1 Burkholderiaceae bacterium | reverse complement strand
GCCCCACCGGCACCGTGCGCCGTTTGGAGCCCTTGCCCAGCACATGCACCTCCGCCGCCTGGGCATCCACCCAGCCCACCGCGGGGGGGGGCACCGGTCACGTCCAGGCCCAGCAGTTCACCCAGGCGCAAGCCCGAGCCGTACAGCAGTTCCACCATGCTGCGGTCCCGGGCGTGTTCCACGGGGTCGTCCCCCGGGGTGTCACCCAATGACTCGGCCAGGCGCACCGCGTCGTCCACCCCCAGGGCCTTGGGCAGCGGCTTGGCGGCTTTGGGGGCGCGGACATCGGCCACGGGGTTGAGGGCCACCAGGCCTTGTCGACCCAGCCAGTGGTAAAAGCCCCGCCAGCCCGAGAGGATGAGGGCAATGCCGCGCGGGCTGCGCCCGCCCGCGTGCATCTGGGCCACCCAGCGGCGCACATGGTGGGTTTGCACCTCGGTCAGGCCCACCCCGACCTGCTGCGCCAAGTGGCCCAGCTTGTCCAGGTCCAGCGTGTAAAGAGCTAGGGTGCGTTCGGCCAGCCGTTTTTCCACCCGCACATGGGTCAGGTAGCGGGCCACCAGCTCGGCGTCCTGGGCACTCCAGGGAGACGGGGGCTGGCCGTCGGCGGTCATGGCAAGGACCGGGAGGGCGCGGTCAGCGCAGACGCTTCAGCGCCGCACTGGCCAGCTCGCCAATGCGTTCCAGGAAGTCGGTGCCCATGTCGCTGGTGAAACGGTGCACGTCGTCCGACGCCAGCACCAGCATGCCAAAGGCGGGCGCACCCGGCTCTTCGCGCAGCGCAATCAGGGTGAGGGAACGGGCCTCGGTCGGGCGGGGCAGCCACTCCACCGCCTCCACCCCGGGGTTGGAGCCGCAGTAGGGCGCCACCAGGGAACTGGCAAAGGCCACCACGTCTTCGCTGCACCCCGTTGCAAAGGGTTGGTTCTGCCAGGCGGGGGCCACGCCCCACACGCGGATGGCGGCCTGGGGCACGGCAAAACACAGCTCCAGGTCGCGCACGATGACGCCGGGCAGGTGCAGCGGGTCGGCGGTTTTCAGCAGGCCAAAGGTCCAGCCTTGCAGCTTGTCGCCAATGCCCATGTTCTCGTGCCCATGGCGGATCAGTTCGGCCGTCTTGTGCTCCAGCGCCCGGATCTTGTCGCGCAGCATTTCGGCCTGGCGCTCTTGCAGGCTGACGGCTCGGCCACCGTGGGGGCTGGCCAGTTGCACCGTGGCCAGCACCTCGGCATGGCGCTCGAAGAAGTCGGGCGTTTGCAGCAGGTAGTTGGCGATGTCGTCTTCGGTGATGGGCGACAGGGTCTGGGTGTCGGGAGGGGTCATGTCAGGTCGGGAAGGTCGATGTCGCCGGTGAACACCGTGGTGGCCGGGCCGGTCATGCGCACCGAGCGGTCGAGCGCGGGGGTGCAGGTCCAGTCGATGGTGAGGCGTCCGCCGTGGGTGTCCACGTCCACCGGGCCGTCGAGCAGGCCCAGGCGCACACCGGCCACCACCGCAGCGCAGGCCCCGGTGCCACAGGCCAGGGTTTCGCCCGCGCCGCGCTCGTACACACGCAGGCGGATGTGCTGGCGCGACACCACCTGCATGAACCCGGCGTTGACGTGGTTGGGGAAGGCCGCGTGCTGTTGCACCAGCGGCCCGATGGCGGCCACCGGGTAGGCCTCCACATCGTCCACCACCGCCACCGCATGGGGGTTGCCCATGGACAGGACTGCTGCATCCAATGTAGCTAGACCACTTACATGATCAAGCGGTAGAGCCCATTTTTGCCACTCATTTTGGGGTTCGGGCGTCAAGCCCGCCGGGTTGAAGGGCACGCGGGCCAGGTCGAAGATGGGCGGCCCCATGTCCACGGTGACGCGGCCATCAGCGTTCATACACAGTTCGATGACGCCGTGTTTGACCTGCACCCGCACCACGTCCTTGGTGGTCAGCCCGCGTTCGCGCACAAACCGCACAAAACAGCGCGCCCCGTTGCCACAGTGCTCCACCTCGCCGCCGTCGGCGTTGTGGATGACGTAGGCAAAGTCCACCCCAGGCTGGGTGGACGGGCGCACGGTCAGGATTTGGTCGGCCCCCACGCCAAAGTGGCGATCGGCCAGAAAACGGTATTGCGCCGCCGTGAGCCCGAAGCTCTGGCGGGTTTCATCGAGCACGACAAAGTCATTGCCGGCCCCTTGCATTTTGGTGAACGAGAGACGCATGGAAAAACCCCGGTCAGGCCAGGCTGGAAGCAATGGAGCGGTGGTGGCACAGGCGGTCACGCCCACCCGCCTTGGCCTCGTAGAGGGCTTGGTCGGCCTGGGTCAGCAGCACCGAGGCGTCGTCAAGCTGGGTGGGGTACAGGGCGGTGGCGCCCACGCTCACCGTCACCACGTCGCCATGGGGGCGGGCCGCGTGCGGCAAGCCCAGTTGGCGCACCTGGTTGACCACGTCGCGCCCAACGTCCAGCACCCCTTCCATGGGGGTGCCGGGCAGCAGGATGGCAAATTCCTCTCCGCCGTAGCGGGCCAAGCGGTCACGCGGGCGGCGGATGACCCGCTGCAACAGCGCCGCCACCTCGCGCAGGCACTGGTCGCCCGCGGGGTGGCCGTAATGGTCGTTGTAGAGCTTGAAGTGGTCGATGTCCAGCATCAGCAGCCCCAGAGGGCCCTGCGCCCGGATGGCCGCACGCACTTCCGATTCCAGCGATTCGGTGAACGCCCGCCGGTTGCCAATGCCCGTGAGGGGGTCGATGCGGGCCATCAGGTGCATCTGGTCCACCCGGGTGCGCAGCAACGACTCGCGGCGCACCGTGGGGGTGACGTCAGTCGCCTGAATGAGGGTATAGCCCTCACCCTGGGCCGTGCGCCGCCCCATGGGCACGATGTGCACCGTCTGGCTGAGGATGGCGGGCGGGTGACCCACCAGATGGGGCATGTACAGCGGCAGCGGGGGCGAATGCAGGCTGTGCGACAGCATGGCGGGAAAGCCCGTGGTCTGCGCCAGCGACAGCCGCTTGAAGAAGTTGGGGGTGGCCTCGCACACGTCCACCAGCCGCCGCTGGAGCATGTCGCTGGCCTGGTAGCCGCTGCGCTGCAGGAACCAGTCGTTGACGAACACCACCCGGTCGGCACCATCAAGCACGATGATGCCCACCTGAAGCTGCGCCAGCACCCAGGGTGCCCACACCGGGGGCGCACCAGGGGGCGCGGACCGCTCGGCCTCGCAAGACATGGCAAGGGTTTGGGTCATACGCCGGAGAGGAAGCGGGCCATCAGACCCTCCAGGGCCTCTTCCGAGGCCACGTCCAGCAGGAAGGCCAGCAGGCCCTTGACCTCGCGGGAAGCCACTTCAAACTGGATGTCGATGAGCAACACCGCGCCCTTGAGGTCGGAGTCGGGTCGGATGATGTGCCCCACCTCGCTGGTCTGGACCGTGGGCAGCGAGCCGTCCAGGTGGATCTGCAAGGCATCGGCCACGCTGGCCATGACGGAGTTGAGCAGGATGTTGCCGATTTCGGACAGGGCTTCCTGCTCCATTTCGGCCAGCTGGTCCAGCGGCAGCTCGCCCCCCACCATCATCTGCACCAGTTGCAGGCTTTGCTCGGCGGGGAACATCAGGATGGCCTCGGAGTGGATGGCCCCCGAATACCGTTGGCGCACCGCGCTGACCGCCGAGCCATCGCCCCCCGTCAGCTCGGGCGTGAGTTCGGCAGGGGTGACCATGCGGATGCGCGGCACAGTCAGCAGCACCGTGTCACCGGCAATCTGGCTGAACGCATGCGCCGCCTGCCCCACCCCGAGATTGAAAATCTCGGTCAGGGCATCCATGGCCAGGTCGTCCAGCGTCATGCCGCCGCCAGGAAATGGTCCAGCACTTCCTTGATGCTGGCGTCGGTGATGGGCTTGCGCACAAACTTCAGGCCCATGGCCTGTGCCCGCACATGGCTGCTTTCCTGGATGTTGGCGGTGAGCATCACCATGCAGACCGACGGGGCCTTGGCGGCCACCTGCTCGGCAGCATCAAAACCATTGAGGCCGGGCATGTTCATGTCCATGGTGAGGAAGTCGGGCACCGAGGTGTCCAGCAGGGTCAGGGCTTCATCGCCCGAGCCCGCTTCCAGAAATTCCCAATCCGGATGCAAGGCTTGAATGCGAGCCTTGATCATCATGCGAGACACCCGGCTGTCATCCACAATCAATACACGTTTGACCACTGCACACACTCCTGCGAAGTATCAGAGTGTAGCGGCATGCCCGTTGCTCAGGGTTACCATGGCCCCATGGTCAGGCCCTCCCAACTCCTTCACGCCCCCAAGCCCCCGGTCACGCCCCGCCCCGCCGCCACCGTGCTGCTGATGCGCGACACGCCCCAAGGCCCCCAGGTGCTGATGACCCGGCGCAGTGCCACCGCCAGCTTTGCCGCCAACGCCTACGTGTTCCCGGGTGGGGCCATCGACCCCGCCGACGCCCAGGCCCACCCCCTGTCCACCCGCCGCCCCGGCCAGAGCGACGACGCCCTGACCCAGGCCCTGGCCGCCCTGCGCGAAAGTTTTGAAGAACTGGGCGTGCTGCTGGCCCGCGACGCGCAAGGCCAATGGGTGTCCCCGGCCACAGTGCAGGCCCTGGACCGCCACGGCGACTGGCTGCCCCAACTCCACGCCCACGGCCTCACCCTGTGCGGGGCCGAGGTGTTTCCCCTGGCCCACTGGATCACCGACCGCGACCTGCCCAAGCGGTTTGACGTGCCCTTTCTGGTGGCGCGCATGCCGCCGGGGCAGGAACCCGCGCCCGACAACCGCGAGCAGTTCGAACCCGTGTGGGTGCACCCGGCCACCGCCCTGGCCGAACACGAGGCGGGGCGTTTTTTCATGATCTTCCCCACCGTGCGCACCCTGCAGCGGCTGGTGGCCTTCCCCAGCGTGCAGGCCGTGCTGGACACCTGCGCCAGCGAGCACCCCTTGTTCACCAGTTGCCCCCGCGGGGGCTGGCTGAAGGGGCAGGAAGTCCGCTTCATGGAGCACGAAGCCCCTTATGGCGAGCTGGAACTGGTCTGCCCCGACGGCCAGATGCAACACGCCCTGGACTGGGACCCCACCCGCGCCGTGCCCCTGCTGCGCCATGTGCAGCGCATCACCGCGCCCAACCCCGGCATGATGACCGGCCCCGGCACCAACACCTATGTGGTGGGGGATGCGGCCACGGGCCATGTGGTCATCGACCCCGGCCCGGACGACGCCAGCCACCTGCAGCGTGTGTTCGACGCGGCGGGGGGCGACATCCGCGCCATCGTCTGCACCCACTCGCACGCCGACCATTCCCCCGGTGCCCGCCCGCTCCAGGCCCTGTGCACCGCCGCTGGCCACCCCCGCCCCGAGGTGCTGGGCCTGGCCAGTGCCCCCACCGCCCGGGCAGACAGCGCTTTCACCCCCGACCGGGAACTACAAAATCAGGAGCTGCTCACGCTTACAAATAAAGCGCCAGGAGCCGATTTTTCTCACAATTTATTGATCCTCCACACCCCGGGCCACGCCGCCAACCACCTGTGCCTGGTGCTGCTGGAAGACGGTTTGCTGTTCAGTGGAGACCATGTGCTCAACGGCAGCACCACCGTCATCAACCCGCCGGATGGGCACATGGGCCAGTACCTGCGCTCGCTGGACCAACTCATGGCCGCCTGCGACCAGCACGCCATCACCCACATCCTGCCCGCCCACGGCCATGTGCTGGGGCAGGCCAAGAACACCCTGGCCCAGCTCAAGCAACACCGGCTGGCCCGCGAAACCAAGGTGCTGGCCGCCCTGCGCGCCCAGCCCCACGGCACCCCCGCCGACTGGGTGCAACAGGCTTACGCCGACACCCCGTCCACCCTTTGGCCATTGGCCCAACGCTCGCTGCTGGCCCATGTCCAGCACCTCCAAGAACAAGGCCTGGCATGACACCCCGTCCCCCCTCCTCCGCACGCACGCCTGCTCGCGCCCCCGCCCCCACCCCGGCCCGTGCCCCACACGACGCCGCCGCCGCCCCCTCGGTGGGGCGCAAACCGCCCCGCCCGCCCGTGCGCCCCGTCCGCAGCAACGTGGCCCCGTCCCCCGCGGTGCCCACCGACGAGGGCGTGCGCCTGTCCAAGCGGGTGATGGCCGAAATCGGCTGCTCCCGCGCCGAGGCCGAACGGCTGATTGAAGAAGGGCGCGTCCAGGTCAACGGCAAGGTGGTGCGCGAAATCCCCCGCCGCGTGCATGCCCACCAGCGCGTGGAGGCGGACACCACGCTGCCCACGGCCTTGCGGGTCCCCGTCACCCTGCTGCTGCACAAGCCCGCGCAGGTGGCCCTGGCCGACCTGGGCACCCTGCTGCTCGACGAGCAACGCTGGCCCCAGGACCGCTCCGGCCTGGTGGTGACGCCCCGCCAGCAAAGCCAGCTGCGCGACATCACCCCCCTGGAAGACGCCGCCAGCGGGCTGATGGTGTGGACCCAGTCCCCCGCCGTGGTGCGCAAGCTGGTGGACGAGGGCAGCCTGATCGAACACGAGCTGATGGCCGACGTGCGCGGCTCCGTCTCGCCCGAGCAACTGCAACTGATCAACCGCGCCCAGCCCCAGGCCGACAACCCGCACGCCCCCGTTCGCGTGCAGGCCAGCATCGGCCACCAGCACGGCGACGTGACCCGGCTGCGCCTGGCCGTCAAAGGTTACTGGCCCGGCCTGGCCCTGGCGGTGTGCGACGCCGCAGGGCTGACGCTGGTGGGCCTCAAACGCATCCGCATCGGCCGCCTGTCGCTCAAAGACCTGCCCGAAGGGCAATGGCGGGGCTTGATGGGTTACGAGCGGTTCTGAAGAACCTCGGGGCCTCGCTGATGCCCCGACAAACTCGCCCAATCGGCACAGATACAGCGACTGATGCCCCCGGGCATCACCTCCTCTGTGTTGTCATCGATGCCACTCACTCGATGGAAAGAATTTCGCATGGACACCAAGGTCGTGCTTCTCATCGGTCTCAAGGCCGAAGTCAGCGAATCTGAGGTCAGCGCCTGGATGCAGACTTTCGGGACGGTGACTCACGTCCAGTGCCTGCGCGACGGCAATCCAAACGCACCCATCGCCCTGGTCAAGATGCAGATCACCCAGGCCCAAGGATTTTTCATCGTTTCGCGCCTGAACAGCCGTTGGTACAAAGGTTCGCTGGTCACCGCACGCGTGATGGTCCGCTGACCGCGTGGCTCAACGATGGATGCTGCACCCGGCCTCGTTCAATCGATGCAATCCACCCAAGTTGCTGTGCGCAAGCAGTGGGCGCAGCTGCGCCGTGTCCCTGGTCAGCACTCCAGCTTGTCCATGAGCACCACGCTCGCCTGAAGGCTCAGCGCAGCTTGAGCCGGTAAAACAGCTGGTTGCCGCCCCAGCGCGGCGAATGCGACTGAAAACCCAGCGACCGGTAGATGCGTTGGGACGCCACGTTGTGTTCGTTGGTGTCCAGCGCCATGGACGTGCACCCGCGGGCTGTCGCCCGCTGAAGCGCAAACTCCACCAACGCACGTCCCACGCCGCCCTGGCGGGTGGTGGGGTGGACAAACAGGTCTTCCAGCGTGGCGTCGGTGCCCGAGGCCCAGAGGGAATGGCGAAACCGCAGCAGCACATACCCCACGGCCACGCCGTCTTGCAGGCACAGGTCGAATTCCGCCTCGGGCGAGGCCAGCAGTTGGTGAACGCTGGCCAACAGCGACGCATCGGTGGGCTCGGTTCGCTGCAGGTGGTTGCGGAATGCGATGGCCAGGACGGCGATGTGTTCGGCGTCGTCGGGGGTGGCCACCCGGAGGGTGTTGCTCAAGAACATCTCCCAACAAGAAAAGTGTGAAGCGGGCCGATAAGCCGGATTCTGTGCACGGTGGGCAAGCCCACCGCGTGACCGCCATTCATCTGGGCCGGGGGTCGCCCGCCCGGCTCGGTGCCACCTACCCGCCAACTCCGCGGAACCACGTCAACGTTGGCCTACTTGGTGTTGCTGCGCGCAGAGATTGCCCGTTTCACCCGGACTGAACCGGCTCGTCTCTGTTGCTCTGATCCTCACCTTCTCTCCCCTTGCGGGGCCTTCGGTGGAGAGGTGTTACCTCCTGCGCTGTCCTGTG
>DASUON010000246.1:0-2556 GCA_036276615.1 Burkholderiaceae bacterium | reverse complement strand
GATTTGAAGTCGTCCAGGTCCACGAACAGCAGCGCACCGTATTGCCCATGGCGGGTGCTGGCCGCCAGCGCCTGGCGCATCCGGTCCATGAAGAAACGGCGGTTGGGCAGGCCCGTCAGCGGGTCCGAAAACGCCAGTTGCTGGATCTGCTTCAGCGCCGCTTTGCGCGCGCTGATGTCATGCGTCACCGACAGGATGCAGGGCGTGCCGTTGAGGGTGATGGCGTTGGTCGACACCAGCACCGTGATGGTGTTGCCATCCTTGCAGTTGAAGCGGGTTTCAAAGTGCTCGCAATGGCCTTTATCGTTCACGGCCTGCAGCAGGGCCAGGCGGTCTGCCGGGTCGTGCCAGATGCCCAGTTCGGCCGGTGTTTTGCCGATCACTTCGTCCCGTGACCAGCCGAACATCCGGGTGAAACCCTCGTTCACTTCCAGGTACTTCCCGTCGGGCAGGCGGGTGATGGTCAATGCGTCCGGGCTGGTGCTGAAGGCGGTGCGGTACAGCGCCTCGCTTTCGCGCAGGGCGGCCTCCACGTGCTTGCGTTCCGAAATGTCGCGTATCGCCACGTAGCCCGCAGGCTGCCCATCAAAGCGGATCGAGGTGCGGTGGATTTCCATGTCCATGGTGCTGCCATCGGCTTTGAGCACCCGCACTTCACTCAATGGCGTGCTCTCGCCCAACGGCGCACCCTGCAGCACCGTTTCCGTCACGCGTGCGCGGTCATCGGGGTGCACGAACGCCACAAACGGCTGGCCCACCACGTCCTCGGCCGACTCCACCCCCAGCATCTTCACCGTCACCGGGTTGGCGTAGATGATGGTTTCCCCCTGGTACACCACGATCGGGTCGGGCGAGCGTTCGGTGAGGTTGCGGTAGCGTTCCTCGCTTTCCTGCAGCCCACTTTGCCGGCGGGACAACTCGTTGAGCAGGCGGTTGAAGCCGCCGATGAGCAGGCCGATTTCGTCTGCCCGCCCCTCGGGCAGCGGGTGCAGTGGCTGCTGTGGATCGGCCAGTTGGGCCAGCATCTTCGCTGTGGTCTGCAGGGGGGCCAGTTGGCGCCGCACCATCCACCAGCTCAACCCGCCCACCAGCAAGGTCAGCAACACCGACGCCACCAGCATGTTGTGTTCCAGCCGCCGGATCGGGGCAAAGGCTTCCTGGGTGGGAAGGGTCACAGCGGCGTACCAGCCCGCCACCGGAATGTGCCTCACCGATGCCAGCACCTCCACCCCGTGTGGGTTCACCAGCACTTCGGTGCCTTCGTAGCCCCGAATGAACCGGTCCAGCTTGGGGTTGGCCTGGGCTGCTGGCAACACCTCCATCAGCCGGCTTTTGTCGTTGGAGGCCACGATCATGCGCTGCTGTGTGGCGACCAGAAAATAGTTGCCCGGCAAGTGCCGGCTGTTCAGGTCGATCCGGTCCAGGAAGTTCGGTACATTCAGGTTGATCACCCCGGCCAGCACACCGATCACCTCGCCTTGCGGGTCGCGAATGGGCGTGGCCATGCCCACAATCGGTACTTTCAAGCGCCGCCCGATGGTGGGTCGACCCACGGTGGGGCGCTCCTGCTGCAGTGTTTCTGAAATGTAGTCCCGGTCGGCGTAGTTCACCCCCGTCATGCCTTGCGACACCGGGACGGAAGCCAGGGCCCGGCCTTCACGGCCGGTGACGTACACCCCACCACTGAACAGCCCCTGGAGCACCACCAGGCTTTCCAGTTTGCGTTGCAGTGGCTCGGGGTGCCGCAGCATGGCCGGGGTGATTTGTGTGGCCACCCGCTCCAGGGCCTGCTGGCGGCTGCTCAGTTCATCGTTCACCTCGGTCGCCATCAGCGACACGGTGGCCAGTTGCTGCGTGCCCAGCAGGTGCTGAATGTCCTGGCGCAGCATGCGGTCGGCGTAGAAGGTCAGGGACCAAATGCTCAGCAGAATCATCACCAGCGTGAACAAGGTCACCCGGGTTTTCAACGAATACCGTTGGAAACTGCTGCGCTTCATGCCACTCCCTGATGCTGGTGCTGGGCCGCACAATTTTTTCGGACTGTACCCCAACTGCTTGAGTGTTTCCTGACAACCCCTCCGCCATGTACTCCAGGGGGCGGTCACTAGAATCGTGCCCAGAGCCACCGGCTCGCCACGCCTTTTTTGGAATGTTCGCATGACCGCATTGCCCCCTTACGACAGCGCTGCGCCCACCCGTGCCGAGGTGGACGCCTGGCCCGGCCTGGCTGTGCTTGATTTCGGCGCCAACTGGTGCGGCCACTGCCAGGCGGCGCAACCCGCCCTCATGACCGCGCTGAGTGCTCACCCCGGTGTGCGCCACCTGCGACTGGAAGACGGCAAAGGCCGCCCGCTCGGGCGTTCTTACGGCGTCAAATTGTGGCCCACACTCATCCTGTTGCGCAACGGGCAGGAAGTGGCCCGTCTGGTGCGGCCCACGGCGGTCGAGCAGGTCAATCAATTTCTGGCGCAGGCATGACGCCCACGCATGCCGCGCGGTGGGTGTGCCCCGCCGGTTTCAGGCCGTGGTTTCGCTGGCGATCTGGCGCAAGGCCTG
>DASUON010000245.1:0-4077 GCA_036276615.1 Burkholderiaceae bacterium | reverse complement strand
CTCCATGAAAGTGCTGCTCGATGGGTTGTTGCCCAGACTGTTTCCAGGCATGGCACCCGGCCTTCAGTTCCTGTGTGTGCCACACCAAGGCAAATCCGACCTTGACGCCAGCATCCCCAAGAAACTGGCCTCATGGCGAATTCCCGATGACCGCTTTGTGGTGGTCCGAGACAACGACAACGCCAACTGCACTCAAATCAAGGCACGGTACATCCAGTGGTGCCAAGCGGCCCGTCGACCCGACACCTTGATCCGATTGGTGTGCCAAGAGCTGGAGAGCTGGTATCTGGGTGACTTGACTGCACTTGCTCTCGCATTCGAAAACCCAAAGCTCAACACGCCCGCACTGCGCAAACGTTATGCAGACCCCGACCGCTGGCAAAAGCCATCGGTGGAATTGGAACGCCTCATCCCAGAATTTCAGAAAGGCAGCGGTGCACGCGCCATGGCAGAGGTTCTGGCTGAAGGTCCGAACACTTCAGCCAGCTTTCGGGCCTTCGTTTCCGGGGTCCGTCGGCTGGCTGCCGACATGGGCTACGTCTCCTGATTCAAAGCCATGCCAAAAGCCATCCCCGAATTCGTCACCCACTGCCTGGACCTGCTCTCGCCCGTTGGCCCCTGCGTGGCCAAGCGCATGTTCGGGGGCTGGGGCATCAGCCACGACGGCCTGACCTTTGCCATCATTGCCGACCTGGGCGCAGGCGCGGGCGAGCGCCTGTACCTCAAGACCGAGGCCGACACCCGCGCCCGCTTCGAGGCCGAAGGCTGCCTCCAGTTCGTCTACGAAGCCAAGGGCAAACCCATGGCCATGGGCTACCACACCGCCCCGGACGACGCCATGGAGTCATCCGCCCTCATGCGCCCCTGGGCGCTTTCGGCCTGGGCCACCGCCGTGCGGGTGCAGGCCTCCAAACCCAAAAAACCATAGCTGCTTGCGCTTTCTGCAAAAGCGCTGAACCCACTTTTTTCATACAAACCATGGCCCTACCCCAACTGTCCCTGTCCCTCCAGTTCTCCGACCTGACCGACCCCGCCACCCACCGCGCCGCGCTGCCGCGCCACCGGGTGGTGCGCGCCATCCGCCATGCGCTGGAGGCCGATGCCGAAATCACCGTGCGCATCGTCGATGCCGACGAGGGCCAGGCCCTCAACCGCAGCTACCGCCACAAGGATTACGCCACCAACGTGCTCACCTTCGACTACGCCACCGACCCCGTGGTCATGGCCGACCTGGTGCTGTGCGCCCCCGTGGTGGCCCGCGAAGCCGCCGAAAACGGCAAGACCCTGGCCGACCACTACACCCACCTGCTGGTGCACGGCACCCTGCACGCCCAGGGTTGGGACCACGAAACCAGCGACGCCGACGCCGAAGCCATGGAAGCCCGCGAAGCCGAAGTGCTGGCCCGCCTGGGCGTGGCCAACCCCTACGCCGCCGACTCGGCGGGCAATGTGGGTTGAAGCCTGAAGCCTTCATTCAACCTTCAAACTCCCTTGCGCAGAATGGCCGCACACACCCACTTCAACCCTTTCGGTCCCGGTGGGGACGTGTGTTGTCCCATCCCATTCGGAGTGAATTGCCATGAAAAAACTGTTGTCCGCCCTCCTCGTGTCCGCCGGTCTGATCGCTGCCGGTGCCGCCCAAGCCAGCACCCCGCTGGTGTCGGCATCGGGCACCGGCTTCACCCCTTCGGCCGCCACCCACAAGGTCAAGCCCGCCAAGAAGGCCAAGAAGCACAAGGTCAAGAAAACCAAGGCCGCCGCTGCCCAGTGAGCGCCCGCCGTTCGTGAAGCTGCTGCTGACCGAAGACGACCCCCTGATCGGCGACGGCCTGGTGCTGGCCCTGGGTGACGCCGGCTTCCAGGTGGACTGGGTGCGCCGCGCCGACCAGTCGCTGACCGCGCTGGAACACACCCCCTACAACCTGTGGGTGCTGGACCTGGGCCTGCCCGACCGCGACGGCCTGGACCTGCTGGCCCGCACCCAGGCCGGGGCACACCGCCCCCCCACCCTCATCCTGTCGGCCCGCGCCTTCACCACCGACCGCGTGCGCGGCCTCAACCTCGGGGCCGACGACTACCTGGCCAAACCCTTCGACCTGGACGAACTCATCGCCCGCCTGCACGCCCTGCACCGGCGCAACCAGGGCCGACGCGACCCGCTGCTGCGCGTGAACGGCCTGGAGGTGGACCCGGTGCGCCAGCACGCCCGCCTGCACGAACAAGCGCTGGACCTGAGCCGCCGCGAATTCGCCCTGCTGCTGGCCCTGGCCGAAGACCCGCAGGCCGTGCGCTCGGTGCCCTGGCTGGAAAACCGCCTGTACGGCTGGGGCCAGGAAGTGGCCAGCAACTCGGTGCAAGTGCACCTGGCCAACCTGCGCCGCAAGCTGGGCCCCGGCTGGATCGAGAACCTGCGCGGACAAGGCTACCGGCTGCAAGCCACCTGAGCCCATGCCCCCCACCGCACCCCGCCCCACCTCCATGCGCCAGCGGCTGCTGCGCATGCAGGCCCTGTCCCTGCTGGCGGTGGGCCTGCTGGCCGGGCTGCTGTCGTTCGGGCTGACCTGGCAGTACCTCAACGACGAACACGACCGCACCCTGGAGCAGGTGGCCCAGACCGTCATCCGCCACGGCCTGCAGGCCGTGAACGACGACGACCCCGACCCCGTGGACCACGGCCAGTTCATCAGCCAGATCTGGGCCGAGGACGGCACCCAGCTCTACCCCGCCGAATCCGACGCCGGACCGCCCCGCCAGGCCGAAGGCTGGCACACCGTCACCTGGCAGCAACAGCGCTGGCAGGTGTACAGCCTGTTGCAAGACGGCCTGACCATCCAGATCTCACAACCCCTGCGCAGCCGTGACCAGGCCTTCTGGGAAGAGGCCCCCTGGCTGGGCGGCGGGCTGCTGCTGCTCATTGGCACCCTGCTGGGGCTGCTGCATGCGGTGGTCCACCGCTCGCTCCAGCCGCTGGAGCGCCTGCGCCAGCAGATCGACCAGATCCACCCCGGCGACCCCGCCTCCACGCTGGACGCCACCGCCTGGCCCGCCGACCTGGCCCCGCTGGTGCAGACCCTGGACGCACTGCTGGGCGGCATCCGCGACGCCCAATCCGCCCACCGCGACACCGTGGCCCGCGCCGCCCACGAGCTGCGCACCCCGCTGGCCGCCCTCAAGATCCACATGCAGCTGCTGGACCGCGCACCGCAAGGCACCCACGCCGCCCACCACCGCACCCAGGCCCTGGCTGCGGGCGAGCGCCTCAACCGACTGGTGGACCAACTGCTGCACCTGGCCGAACTCGAAAACCCCGACACCCAGACCGCCAGCACCCCCACCCCCGTGTGGCCCGCGCTGGCCCCGCTGCAAGCCATCTGGCAACCGCTGGCCCTGGCCCACGGCACCCACCTGGCGATGGACGTGCCCGAACACGCCGTGCTCCACGGCCAAAGCCGCGCCTGGCTGGCCATGCTGGACAACCTGGTGCACAACGCCATCCGCTGCGGGGCCAGCGCCCAGGGCATCCGGCTGGGCCTCACCCACGAGGGCAGCGAAGCCATCTGGACCGTCACCGACCACGGCCCCGGCCTGGCGGCCGATCAGCTCGATCGCATCAACCAGGGCCACAAACCCTCCACCGACCGCCACGAAGGCGGCACCGGCCTGGGCCTGCACATCGCCGTGCGCGCCGCCCAACGGCATGGCGGCACCCTGCGGCTGAGCGAAACCCCGGGCGGGGGCCTGACCGTCACCGTGCGCCTGCCTGGTGCCTGGGTCCAACCCAAAGAGCAGTGACAGAATGGGCACACACCGATCCCCCGTGCCCCACATGCCCTCTGCCGCATCAGCCCCTGACACCGGTCCCGCACACCCGTCCCCCCCAACCTGGCTGGGCGAACTCGACACCTGGCTGCTGGCCCAGGGCCAGCACCTGCGCCCCTGGCAAAAGCTGGGGGCCCACCCCACCCACCTGAACGGCCAAGACGGCGTGGCCTTTGCCGTCTGGGCCCCCAACGCCCGCGGCGTGGGCGTGCTGGGCGACTTCAACGGCTGGCAGCCCCAGCCCATGCGCCTGCACCC
>DASUON010000244.1:0-2053 GCA_036276615.1 Burkholderiaceae bacterium | reverse complement strand
CGCCTGACTCAGCCCAGCTGGCGGTAGTCCGGCGCCCAGTGCCAGGCCGACACCGGCGTCGGCAGCACCCCGGGCGGCGCCTTGACCACCATCGGCACGGCGTGGATGCAGGTGGCCACCGTGGCGTAGTAGCCGGGCTCCGAGGCCGGGTCACCGGGCACCACAAAATGCTGCTGCTTGGCGAAGGATGCCTGGATGTCGAGCGACAACTTCAAGGAAGGCCGGCCCTCGATCGTGACCACGTAGTACTGGTCCGGCGTCACGCCCGCCGGGTACATCGCCGGGGTCAGCGCCCAGTTCACCTCGAACACCTGGAACGGTTCGGTGCCAAAGGCATCGACATAGCCCTTGTGCCGGTGCGTCACGCGGCCCACGGTACCGGCTTCGATGCACAGGAAATCGGTCTTGATGTCTGCCGTGCAAGGGATGAATTCGTGCTCGACCTCGGTGCGGTCGAAGCGCACGCCCAGGGCCCGCGCCAGCGACTGGGCGTTGATTTCGATGTAGTTGTCGGCAATGGCCGGCGCAAACGGCTGCTGGGCGGCCACATCCGGCGTCATGCCATAACCGACCACCTGCAACTGCGGTGCCGAGATGTGGCTGACGTCCCAGTTCTCCTGCACGTGCAGCTGGGTCACGTCGTTGCACAGCCCGGTCAGCGGCGCGGCCAGCCGTTCGGCCACAAAGTTGGGGTGTATGCCGGTGGCGTGGAACACCGAGCGCCCCTTTTCGCAGGCGGCGCGCAGCTTGTTGGCGAACTGCGGGTCGCAACTGTGGCCCAGGTGTTCCAGGTTCTGCAGCGGCAGCACGCTGATCACGTTCTTGCCGGCTTCCAGGATCTGCAGGATTTCGTCGGTGTAGTGGTAGTTGCCAAAGTCGCGCGCCAGGTAGATCACGCAGTCGCATTCGATCTGCAGCGCTTCCTCGCGGCTGGCCGTCACCTTCACGCCGGCGGGCGGCAGGCCCACCAGTTCACCGGCGTCGCGGCCGGCCTTGGACTCGCTGTAGGCGAACACGCCCACCAGCTCGAATTCGTGCTTTTGCAGCACTTCGCGGATACAGACGCTGCCCAGGCCACCCGGGCCCCAGACGACGATGCGAAACGGTGATGACATGACGGTCTCCTGTGGTTCTGCTCTCTTGCTGCCAGGCCCACACGGGCACTGAACGACAGGAAGCATACGGTTCATCCCCGGGTGGCGGGCTGAGCAAGGTGTATCAAACAGGGCCATTTTGAATCAAACGAGGCCAAGTGCGGCCGGACGCCTGGGAGACAGAATGGCCCCGATAATCACGCCATGCCCGTCCACGCCCGTTTTCCCCTGCCCAGCAAAGTGCTGGCCCTCGACACCAGCACCGACCGCCTGAGCGTGGCGCTGGGTGCCATCGAGGCCGGGCAGATGCAGGTGGTGCAGACGCACGAAGGCCCCGGCGGCGCCCAGGCGTCGGCCACGATGATCCCGGTGATCCTGTCGCTGCTGGCCGCGCAAGGCTGGACCTTGGCCGAGTTGGACGGCATCGCCTTTGGCTGCGGCCCGGGCTCCTTCACCGGCCTGCGCACCACCTGTGCCGTGGTGCAGGGGCTGGCGGTGGCGGCGCGCCCGGGCGGCATCCCGGTGCTGCCCGTGAACACCCTGCTGGCGGTGGCCGAGGAAGCCCGCTGGCAGAACGCCCAAGGGCCCATGACCGCCGCCCCCGAACGCATCGTGGCCGTGCTGGACGCCCGCATGGACGAGCTGTATGTGGCCGAGGTGCAACTGACGGCCGCCGGGCCGCGCCTGCTCGGCGCCCCCTGGTTGAGCGCGCCCGAAGCGTTGCGGCTGGGCGATGGCTGGCCCGACGCCGTGGCTCCCCACACCCCCGCGCCCTGGCTGGCTGGCAATGCCATGGCCGTCTATGGTGCGCGCTTGCCGGTGGCCTGGCAGACCGTGGTGCAGCGGCCGGCCTGGCCCACGGCCAACGCCATGCTGCGCCTGCTGCCGGGCCTGTGGGCCGACGGGCTGGCGCTGGACGCCGCCGGGGCACAGCCCCTGTACGTGCGCGACAAGGTGGC
>DASUON010000243.1:0-15808 GCA_036276615.1 Burkholderiaceae bacterium | reverse complement strand
GACATCCAGAGCAAGACGGGCGTGCCGCTGCTCTGAGCGCGATCAGAGTTCGTCCACCCGGCGCATGGGGTAGCTGTCCCATGACTGGCAGCCGGGGCATTGCCAGAAATGGCGGCTGGTCTCGAACCCGCAGGCGGCGCAACGGTAGCGCCGCAGCGGGGCACTGGCCCGGGCAAGGGCCTGGCTGACCGGTTTGGGCAAAGGCGTGGCTGAATGTTCGCCATGCACGTGCTGCAGCCAGCCCTGGGCCGCCACCAGCGAGGGCTCGCGTTGCAAGTGGGCCAGGTACAGCTGGTCTTTGGGGGTGTCCCCCTCGGGGGTGGTCAGGCTGGCCAGGGCTTCCAGCACGTCCAGGCTGGGCTCGGCGTCCAGTGCGACGCGCAAGCGCGTTTTGATGTCGCCTTCGCGGGCGGTGAGTCGCGCCCAGTCGGCCAGGCGTTGGGCCACCAGCGGCAGGGTGTTGGGCACCTGGTTCACCAGGGACAACACCAGGTCCAGGGCGTCACCCACACGGCCTTGGCGTTCCAGCCAGGTGGCCTTGTCCAGGTGGGCACGGGCACTCAGCGGGGACAGCGACAAGGCCTGGTCCAGGTGCTGGCCCATGCCGGTCAGGTCGTCAGCGGGCCGCTCGGCGGCCATTTCGCACAGGTAGTGCGCCATGCGGTCGCGGAAATCCAATCGCCCATCGGCTTGCAGGGCCTGGGCAATCTCCAGGGCCTTGGGCCATTCGCTGGTGCGCTCGTACAGGCTCAGCAGGCTGATCAGAGCGTCTTCGCGGTGACTGGTTTGCGCCAGCTGCTTCAGGCTGGCCTCTGCCCGGTCCAGGATGCCGGCGCGGGTGAACACCTGGGCCAGCGCATGCAAGGCCCGCTCGTGGTCCACCTTGGGCAGGTCGGCCCGCTGCATCAGGTGGTCGTAGACCCGCACCGCGCGGTCGTAATCCCCCCGGTTGCGAAACAGGTTACCCAGGGCAAAGTGGAGCTCGGTGGCCTCGGGGTCTTGCTGCACGGCCTGGATGAAGGCGTCAATGGCCTCGTCTTCCTGGGCGTTGAGCAGGTGGTTCAGCCCTTTGAAGAACGGCTTGGGCGTGTGGCGGTTCTCTTTTCGCCATTGACGCAGGTCCAGGCGCGAGGCCAGCCAGCCCAGCGCAAAGGCCACGGGCAGGGCCAGCAGGGCCCAGGTGAAGTCAAATTCCATGGGAAAGGGAGCCGGTCAAAGAGGGGGCAAGTCCGGTGTGGGCGTCGCGGCAGGGGGCTGGGCCGCCCGTTTGCGGGCTGTCAACCACACCGGCACCATGACCAGCATGCCGGCCAGCAGCCCCAACACAAAGGTGGTCAGCACCACCAGAACCAGCGGAGCCTGCCACTGGTTGCCGAAAAAGAAGTGCAAGGTCACGGCCCCCTGGTTGTTGAGGGCAAACGCAAACAGCACAAAGAAGATGACTGCCTTGAGCAGCCACGCCAAGTATTTCAAGGGGTACTCCGGTCCACCGCTTCGCGCAAGGCTTTGCCGGGCTTGAAGTGGGGCACCCGCTTTTCGGGCACGGCCACCTGTTCACCCGAACGTGGGTTGCGGCCCAGGCGGGGGGGGCGTCGGCTGACCGAGAAGCTGCCAAACCCCCTGAGTTCAATGCGGTGACCGCGCACCAGGGCTTCGGTCATGGCATCCAGGATGGCCTTGACTGCAATGTCGGCATCCCGTTGTGTGAGTTGGCCGAATCGTTCGGCCAGGGCTTCCACCAAATCGCTGCGTGTCATGGGGTGTATCGTCCCACAAAAACAAAGCCCGCCGGGCTTCTGTGCGAACACAGAAAGGGCCGACGGGCTGAAAAGGCTCGGGGAAAAAGACCCCTGACGGCCCAAACGATCAGTTGTTGCTGTCGAGCTTGGCGCGCAGCAGGGCACCCAGGCTGGTGGTGCCAGCGTTGGCGCTGGACGCCTGCTGGTTCAGGCTGGCCATGGCTTCTTGCTGGTCGGCGGCGTCCTTGGCCTTGATGGACAACTGGATGTTGCGGGTCTTGCGATCCACGTTGACCACCACGGCGGTGACTTCGTCGCCTTCCTTCAGCACGTTGCGGGCGTCTTCAACGCGGTCGCGGCTGATTTCAGAAGCGCGCAGGTAGCCCAGGATGTCTTCGCCCAGGTCGATTTCAGCGCCCTTGGCATCCACGGTCTTGACCTTGCCGGTCACCACAGCGCCCTTGTCGTTGATCGACACGAAGGTGGTGAAGGGGTCGGCGTCCAGCTGCTTGATGCCCAGGCTGATGCGTTCGCGGTCCACGTCCACGGCCAGCACCAGGGCTTCGACTTCCTGGCCCTTCTTGTAGTTGCGAACGGCGGCTTCGCCGGTTTCGTTCCAGGACAGGTCGGACAGGTGCACCAGGCCGTCGATGCCGGCAGCCAGACCCACGAACACGCCGAAGTCGGTGATGGACTTGATGGGGCCCTTCACGCGGTCGCCGCGCTTGGTGTTCTGGGCGAACTCTTGCCAGGGGTTGGCACGGCACTGCTTCATGCCCAGGGAGATGCGGCGCTTGTCTTCGTCGATCTCGAGGACCATGACTTCGACTTCATCACCCAGGGACACCAGCTTGTTGGGGGCCACGTTCTTGTTGGTCCAGTCCATTTCGGACACGTGCACCAGACCTTCGATGCCGGGTTCCAGTTCCACAAACGCGCCGTAGTCGGCGATGTTGGTGATCTTGCCGAACATGCGGGTGCCTTGGGGGTAGCGGCGAGCCACGCCCATCCAGGGGTCGTCGCCCATCTGCTTCAGACCCAGGGAAACGCGGTGCTTCTCGGTGTCGAACTTCAGAACCTTGGCGGTGATTTCCTGACCAGCGGCCACCACCTCGGAGGGGTGACGCACACGGCGCCATGCCATGTCGGTGATGTGCAGCAGGCCGTCGATGCCGCCCAGGTCCACGAACGCACCGTATTCGGTGATGTTCTTGACCACGCCGGTCACGATGGAGCCTTCGCGCAGGGTTTCCATCAGCTTGGCGCGCTCTTCGCCCATGGAGGCTTCCACCACGGCGCGGCGGCTCAGCACCACGTTGTTGCGCTTGCGGTCGAGCTTGATGACCTTGAATTCCAGGGTCTTGTTCTCGTAGGGGGTCAGGTCCTTGGTGGGACGGGTGTCCACCAGGGAGCCGGGCAGGAAGGCGCGGATGCCGTTGACCAGAACGGTCAGGCCGCCCTTGACCTTGCCAGAGGTGGTGCCGGTGACGAATTCGCCGGATTCCAGGGCCTTTTCCAGGCTCATCCAAGAGGCCAGGCGCTTGGCCTTGTCGCGCGACAGCAGGGTGTCGCCGAAGCCGTTTTCGACGGAGTCGATGGCCACGGACACGAAGTCACCGACTTGCACTTCCAGTTCGCCCTGGTCGTTCTTGAACTCTTCCAGGGGCACGTAGGCCTCGGACTTGAGTCCGGCGTTGACCACCACGTGGTTGTGGTCGATGCGGACCACTTCAGCGGTGATGACTTCGCCGGAGCGCATTTCGGCGCGCTTCAGGGATTCTTCAAACAGGGCGGCAAAAGATTCAGACATTGAGTTTCCTTGGCTGCGTTGCGGTCAGGGTGAAGCCGGGATGTCCCGGAAAAATCAGACCGCAGGGTTGGCAGCTGGGTGCGACCAGAGGGCCGCGGGGGGTTGCAGTTGATGAAACCAGCCCTGACTGCGCGTGCTTTGAAAACGCGGCGGGTCCGGCTGGGCCCAGGGGGCCGTGGGGTTCAGTAGGCTGTACCGAACGGCTGTTTGCCCTGCCACCAGTCCAACACCTGCGCCACCGATTCCTCGATGGTTTGCGCGGAGTTGTCCAGCAACCGGGCGTCTTCGGCAGGCTTGAGCGGGGCATGCTGGCGGGTTTGGTCCTGCCGATCACGCTGCTCCAGCGCTTGCAAAAGGTCTTGGAGTATAGCTTTTTGGCCCCGCTCCAGCAATTGCTGATGGCGGCGCTGGGCGCGCTGGCTGGCGCTGGCGGTCAGGTAGACCTTGAGGTGGGCGTCGGCAAACACCACGGTGCCCATGTCGCGCCCGTCGGCCACCAGGCCGGGCAGGCGGCGGAAATCGCGTTGCAGTTGCAGCAGCGCGTCGCGCACGCCGGGCAGGGCCGACACGCGCGAGGCCGCCATGCCCGCCCATTCACTGCGCACGGTGTCGGTCACATCCTGCTCGCCCAGCCAGATGCGCTGGTCGGCAAAGCGCACGTCCATCTGGCGGGCCAGCGTGACCAAGGCCTCGGCGTGACTGGCCTCGGCCAAATCCGTGGGCTCGGTGGACAGCCCGGCCTGCTGGGCGGCAATGCCCACCAGCCGGTACAGCGCACCGGAGTCCAGCACGTGGTAGCCCAGGCGTTGCGCCACCTCGTGGGCCAGCGTGCCCTTGCCGGAGGCGGTGGGACCGTCGATGCACAGGACGGGGATGTTCGCCGCCGCGGTGTGGGTCACGCTGAACAGCGCCTCGAAATAGTCGGGGAAGGTTTTGGCCACGCACTTGGGGTCTTCAATCCGCACGGGCACGCCCGCCGGGTTGAAGGCCGCCAGCGAGAAGCACATGGCCACCCGGTGGTCGTCGTAGGTGTGGATGCTGGCCGCACGCCAGTCGGCGGGCGTGGCGGGCGGGGTGACGGTGATGAAGTCCGGCCCTTCTTCCACCGTGGCCCCCAGCTTGCGCAACTCGCGGGCCATGGCGACGATGCGGTCGGTTTCCTTGACGCGCCAGCTGGCGATGTTGGTCAGCCGCGTGGTGCCTTGGGCGTACAGCGCCATGACGGCCAGGGTCATGGCGGCGTCGGGGATGTGGTTGCAGTCCAGGGTGACGGCCTTCAGCGGCCAGGCGCCCCGTTCCACCTGCAGCCAGTTGGGGCCGCTGGTGATGCGTGCACCCATCTGGGCGGCGGCCTCGGCAAAGCGGATGTCGCCCTGGATGGAGTCGGCCCCCACGCCTTGGATTCTGATGCCTTTTTGGCCTCCTGCGCTTTCAGATAAAGCGCCAAGTGCTATGAAATAGCTAGCAGATGAGGCGTCGCCTTCCACGTGGATGCTGCCCGGCGAGCGGTAGGCGCTGCCGGCCGGGATGGTGAAACGGCGCCAATCCTCGCGCACCACCTGCACGCCAAAACGCGCCAGCAGCTTGAGGGTGATGTCGATGTAGGGCTTGGAGATCAGCTCGCCCACCACGTCGATGTGGATGGCACGTTCGGTGGCCACCAGCGGCAGGGCCAGCAGCAGCGCGGTCAGGAACTGGCTGGACACGTCACCGCGCACGCGGATGGGGTGGTCCAGCGCCAGCGTGGCGGCTTGCCCGTGGCCAATGCGCAGCGGTGGGTAGCCCGGTTGGCCGGTGTGTTCCACCGGGCAACCCAGGCCCCGCAGGGCGTCGGCCAGATCGCCAATGGGACGCTCGTGCATGCGGGGGATGCCCCGCAACATGAATTCTCCGCCGTGCACCGAGGCCAGCAGGGCCAGCGCCGCGGTGAGTGGGCGCATGGCCGTGCCCGCGTTGCCCAGGAACAGGTCGGCCTGCTTCACGGGCAGGCGACCGCCCAGGCCCTGGATGGTCCAGGGCTGGCCTGGGCGGCCTTCCACCGCGCAGCCCAGGTCACGCAGGGCGGCCAGCATCACGCGGGTGTCGTCAGAGTCGAGCAGGTCGTGGACGGTGGTGGTGCCTTCGCACAACGCGGCCAACAGCAGCACCCGGTTGGAAATGCTCTTGGAGCCGGGCAGGGTGACGGTGCCTCCGGCAGAGGTCAGCGGAGGGAGGTCGAGGAATGCGGTGGCGTACATGCGGCAGGGGGCGTGGGGCGGCGTCAGTGTTTGGCGGGATGCCAGTGGGAGCGCGCCAGGCGGGCTTGGTCGATCAGGGCGGTGAGGGCCTCGGGCGAGCCCTGCTGGATGGCGTCTTCCAGCGCCTGCAAGGCTTGCCGGAAATGGCGGGCCTGGTTCAGCAGTTCGTCACGGTTGGTGCTGAAGATGTCGCGCCAGACCTGGGGGTCGCTGGCGGCAATGCGGGAGAAGTCACGAAAGCCCGGTCCGGCCAGCTCCAGGTAGTCGGCCCCATGGGGCTGCTGGGTGATGCCGTTCATGTAGGCAAAGGCCAGCAGGTGGGGCAGGTGGCTGACGGCGGCGTAGGCGGCGTCGTGGGCGTCGGGAGACATCATGCGCACATGGCAGCCCAGGGCCTTCCAGACCTTTTCGGCCTTTTGCAGCTGGACCGTCAGGGTGCGTTCGATGGGCGTCAGGATGACCTGCTTGCCGTGGTACAGGTGGGCGTCGGCATGTTCCACGCCCGCCATTTCCTTGCCAGCGATGGGGTGTGCCGGGACAAAGCCGCCCAGGTTCTGCCCCAGCACACGACGGGCGGCATCCACCACGTCGCGTTTGGTGGAGCCCACGTCCATCAGCAGCATGTGCGGCTTGATGAGGTGGCGGATGGCCTTGAAGGTGGGCTCGGTGGCGGCCACGGGCACGGCCAGCAGCACCAGGTCGGCCCCGGAAACCGCCTGCAGGGCCGAGGGGGCTTCGACGTCGATGATGCCCATCTGCCGGGCTTTTTCGGTGGTGGAGGGCGACTTGCTGTAGCCCACCACGCGCTTGACCAGCCCCGCCCTTTTGAGCGCCAGCGCAAACGAACCGCCCATCAGGCCGCAGCCGATCAGGCCCAACTGTTCAAACATGGTGTGGGGTGCTCCGCAGCGGGTCAGTCGGTGGTGGGGTAGGAGCCCAGCACCTTGTAGAAAGCGCACAGGCCCTTGAGCTCATTCAACGCCGCGGCCACGTGGGGTTGGCTGATGTGGCCCTGGATGTCGATGTAGAAGTAGTACTCCCACTGGCCCGACTTGGCGGGGCGCGACTCAAAGCGTGTCATGGACACCCCGTTGTTCTTCAGCGGCACCAGCAGGTCGTGCACGGCACCGGGGCGGTTGGGCACCGACACCACCAGGCTGGTGCAGTCCCGGCCCGACACCGGGGGTGTGGCCAGCGTCTGCGGCAGGCAGATCACGGCAAAGCGGGTGCGGTTGTAGGCCTCGTCCTGGATGGCGTGGGCCACGATGTGCAGCCCGAACTGGGCCGCCGCGCGCTCGCTGGCCAGGCCTGCCCACGTGGGGTTGGCGGCAGCCAGGCGGGCACCCTCGGCATTGCTGGCCACGGCACGGCGCTCGGCGTTGGGCAGGTGCTGGGTGAGCCAGCCTTGGCACTGGGCCAGGGCCTGCGGATGGGCCAGCACCACCTCGATGCCGTCCAGGCTGTTGGTCTGGCGCAGCAGGTTGTGGCGCACCAGCAGGCTGACCTCGCCCACCACATGCACGGGCGAGCGCAAAAACAGGTCCAGCGAACGGGCCACCACCCCTTCGGTGGAGTTTTCCATGCCCACCACGCCGTACTGGGCCGTGCCTGCGGCGGTGGCGTGGAACACCTCGTCAAAGTTGGCGCAGTAGATCAGGTTGGCCGCGCTGCCAAAGTACTCGATGGCCGCCTGCTCGCAGAACGTGCCCTGCGGGCCCAGCACGGCCACGCGTTGCGGCGCTTCCAGGGCCAGGCAGGCCGACATGATTTCGCGCCAGATGGCCCCCACGTGCTGGTTGAGCAGCGGGCCCTGGTTGGCGTTTTCAATCTTCTGGATGACCTGGGCCACCCGGTCGGGGCGGAAGAAGGGCGTGCCCTCGCGGCGCTTGACCTCGCCCACCTTCTCAGCCACCTTGGCGCGCTGGTTGAGCAGGGAAAGCAGCTGCTGGTCGATGCTGTCGATTTGCTGGCGCAGGTCGGCCAGGTTGGTGTCGGGGTTCATGGTGTCAGGCCTGGTGCTGCTCGAAATGGCGCAGGTAGTCCACCAGCGCAGCCACCCCTTCGAGGGGCATGGCGTTGTAGATGCTGGCGCGCATGCCACCCACCGACTTGTGGCCCTTGATCTGCAACAGCCCACGGGCCTTGGCCCCGGCCAGGAAGGCGGCGTTGCGCGGGTGTTCGGCATCCAGCAGCGGCTGACCGTCGTCACCTTTCAGGAAGAAGGGCACGTTCATGCGCGAGCGGCAGGCTGGGTCCACCCGGTTGGTGTACAGGCTGGAGCGGTCGATGGCGTCGTACAGCAGCTGTGCCTTGGCGATGGCCTGGGCCTCCATGGCGGCCACGCCGCCCTGGGCCTTGATCCACTGGAACACCAGCCCGGCCATGTAGATGCCGTAGGTGGGCGGGGTGTTGAACATGGACTGGTTGGCCGCCACGGTCTTGTAGTTGAAGGCGCTGGGGCAGATGTCCAGCGCCAGGTCCAGCAGGTCGTCGCGCACGAACACCAGGGTCACGCCCGCGGGGCCCAGGTTCTTCTGGGCGCCAGCGAAGGCCAGGCCGATGCGGCTCCAGTCCATGCTGCGCGAGGCGATGTGGCTGGAGCAGTCCACCACCAGTGGGGCGTTGCTGCCCAGGGCCTTGAGGTCGGGCAGCTCCTGGAATTCCACGCCGTGGATGGTTTCGTTGCTGCACAGGTGCACGTAACGGGCGTTGGCCGACAGCTGCCAGCCGGACGCCGCTGGAATGCTCAGGTGCCCTTGGGCCTCGTTGCTGGCAGCCATATTGACGTGCCCGTAGCGGCGGGCTTCCTTGGCCGACTTCTGGCTCCAGCTGCCGGTGACGACGAAGTCCACGGTGGCCTGCGGGTTCAGCGGGCCCGGGCCCAGCAGGTTCATGGGGACGATGGCGTTTTCGCCCAGCCCGCCGCCTTGCATGAACAGCACATGGAACTCGTCGGGCACGGCCAGCAGTTCACGCAGGGTGTCGTGCGCGTCCTGGGCAATGGACATGAATTCCTTGCCCCGGTGGCTCATTTCCATGACGCCCATGCCGCAGCCGTGCCAGTCCAGCATCTCGGCGGCGGCCTGTGCCAGCACTGACTCGGGCATGGCCGCAGGCCCGGCCGAAAAGTTGAAGGGGCGCTGGGGTGTCGAATTGGGCATCAAATGGGCCTTTAACGCTTTTTCTGTATGGCTTTTCAGCTGCGAATTCAGGAGTTTTCGGGGGTGTCGGATGCGCCCTCGGCACTGTCCTCGCCGGGCTCGCCGTCGGCACCGGCTTCGGGGGCGGCATCGCTGTTGGCGTCGTTTTCGACGATGCGTTGCAGCCCGCTGAGCTTGGCCCCCTCGTCCAGCGCAATCAGCGTCACGCCTTGGGTGGCCCGGCCCAGTTCACGGATTTCGCCCACCCGGGTGCGCACCAGCACGCCGGTGTCGGTGATGAGCATGATTTCGTCGTCGGCGTGCACCAGCGTGGCAGCCACCACCTTGCCGTTGCGCTCGCTTTGCTGGATGGCGATCATGCCCTTGGTGCCCCGGCCATGGCGGGTGTATTCGCCAATGGGGGTGCGTTTGCCATAGCCGTTTTCGGTGGCAGTCAGCACGCTTTGCTGTTCGTCCTCGGCCACCAGCATGGCGATCACGCTCTGGCCGTCTTCCAGCATCATGCCGCGCACGCCGCGGGCGTTGCGGCCCAGTGGGCGCACGTCGTTTTCGTCAAAGCGCACGGCCTTGCCACCGTCGGAGAACAGCATCACGTCGTGCTGGCCGTCGGTGAGGGCCGCGCCAATCAGGTAGTCGCCCTCGTCGAGGTTGACGGCGATGATGCCGGCCTTGCGCGGGTTGGAGAATTCGTCCAGCGCCGTCTTCTTGACGGTGCCCATGCTGGTGCCCATGAACACGTAGTGGTCGGACGGGAACTTGCGCATTTCACCGGTGAGCGGCAACACCACGGTGATTTTTTCGCCTTCCAGCAGCGGGAACATGTTGACGATGGGCCGCCCACGCGAGCCACGTGAGCCGGCGGGCACTTCCCACACCTTGAGCCAGTACAGGCGGCCCCGGTTGCTGAAGCACAGGATGTAGTCGTGCGTGTTGGCGATGAAGAGCTGGTCGATCCAGTCGTCTTCCTTGGTGGCTGTGGCCTGCTTGCCGCGCCCGCCACGCTTCTGGGCGCGGTATTCGCTCAGCGGCTGGCTCTTGATGTAGCCGCTGTGGCTGAGCGTCACCACCATGTCGGTGGGGGTGATCAGGTCTTCGGTGGAGAGGTCTTGCGCGCTGTGCTCGATTTCGCTGCGGCGTGCGCCCAGTTTGGTCTGGCCGAACTCCTGTTTCACCGCCACCAGTTCGTCGCCGATGATGGTGGAGACACGCTCGGGTTTGGCCAGGATGTCGAGCAGGTCGTCGATCTCGGCCATCACGTCCTTGTATTCGCCGACGATCTTGTCCTGCTCCAGCCCGGTCAGGCGCTGCAGGCGCATCTGCAAGATTTCCTGGGCCTGGGTTTCGCTCAGGCGGTACAGGCCATCGGCCTGCATGCCGAATTCGCGTTCCAGCCCTTCGGGACGGTAGTCGTCGGCGTTGACCACGCCGCCATCGGCCTTGGCGCGGGTGAGCATTTCGCGCACCAGTTTGCTGTCCCAGCTGCGGGTCATCAGCTCGGCCTTGGCCACCGGGGGCGTGGGCGATTCACGGATGATGCGGATGAACTCGTCGATGTTGGCCAGCGCCACGGCCAGACCTTCCAGCACATGGCCGCGGTCGCGGGCCTTGCGCAGGTTGAACACCGTGCGGCGGGTCACCACTTCGCGGCGGTGCTCCAGGAACACCTGCACCAGGTCTTTCAGGTTGCACAGGCGGGGCTGGCCGTCGATCAGCGCCACCATGTTGATGCCGAAGGTGTCCTGCAACTGAGTTTGTTTGTACAGGTTGTTCAGCACCACCTCGGGCACTTCGCCGCGCTTGAGTTCGATCACCAGGCGCATGCCCGACTTGTCGGACTCGTCCTGGATGTGGCTGATGCCCTCGATCTTCTTCTCGTGCACCAGCTCGGCCATGCGCTCTTGCAGGGTCTTCTTGTTGACCTGGTAGGGCAGCTCGTCGACGATGATGGCCTGACGCTGGCCCTTGTCGATGTCCTCGAAGTGGCAGCGCGCCCGCATCACCACCCGGCCACGGCCCGTGCGGTAGCCGTCCTTCACGCCATTGATGCCGTAGATGATGCCGGCGGTGGGGAAGTCGGGGGCCGGGATGATCTCCATCAGGTCGTCGATGGTGGCGTCCGGGTGCTTGAGCAGGTGCAGGCAGGCGTCCACCACCTCGTTGAGGTTGTGCGGGGGGATGTTGGTGGCCATGCCCACCGCAATGCCGCCGGAGCCGTTGACCAGCAGGTTGGGCAGCCGGGTGGGCAGCACCAGGGGTTCTTTTTCGCTGCCGTCGTAGTTGGGCCCGAAATCGACGGTTTCCTTGTCGATGTCGGCCAGCATCTCGTGGGCGATTTTCGACATGCGGATTTCGGTGTACCGCATGGCCGCGGCGTTGTCGCCGTCCACCGAGCCGAAGTTGCCCTGGCCGTCCACCAGCATGTGGCGCAGCGAGAAGTCCTGCGCCATGCGCACGATGGTGTCGTACACCGCCGTGTCGCCGTGGGGGTGGTACTTACCGATCACGTCACCGACGATGCGGGCCGATTTCTTGTAGGGGCGGTTCCAGTCGTTGTTGAGCTCGTGCATCGCGTAGAGCACGCGGCGGTGGACGGGCTTCAGGCCATCACGCGCATCGGGCAGGGCACGTCCCACGATCACGCTCATGGCGTAATCGAGGTAGGAGCGGCGCATCTCCTCTTCGAGGCTGATGGGCAGGGTTTCTTTGGCGAACTGGGTCATGGGGGACGTCCCGGGTTGGGTCAACCGACCATTTTAGTCGGCGACTTTGGGGCTCCAGGCCCATGTGGGCTGCCAAACTTGGCTGAGGCTGTCAAACCACGGGTTGTTGCTTGGTGGCAACATGTTTGCGGACTGTGTTGCGGCTGTGTAAATCGCTGTGTCCGGGCGTTCCGATGCGGCACAGGGCTTGTGGCAGAATGAATGGCATCGTTCCGGGGTGAGGCTTGGAACGTACGGAACTCATCATCCATCGCAGGTGTCTGCGGCTTTCACACAGAGGAATCCCATGAAAAAACTGAACAAAATGGCAGTGCTGTTCGCGTCGGCCGTTCTGGCATCGGCCGCCGGTGCTCAAACCGTTGACAACTGGAAAAACGGCTCCAACGAGCTGGTGTGGAAAAACGGCACCAACGAACTGTGCTGGCGTGATGCCTTCTGGACCCCGGCCACCGCTGCCCAAGGCTGCGACGGCGCCATCGTGGCCAAGCCTGCTGCAGCACCTGCAGCCGCTCCTGCACCCGCTGCTGCTCCCGCTGCCGCTCCTGCAGCTGCTGCTCCCGCTGCTGCACCTGCCGCCGCTTCCAAGGTGACCTACGCCGCCGACGCCTTCTTCGACTTCGACAAGGCCGTGCTGAAGCCCGAAGGCAAAGCCAAGCTGGACGATCTGGTTGGCAAGGTCAAGGGCATCAACCTGGAAGTCGTGATCGCCGTGGGCCACACCGACTCCGTGGGCGCTGACGGTTACAACCAGAAGCTGTCTGTCAAGCGCGCTGAAGCCGTCAAGGCCTACTTGGTGTCCAAGGGCATCGAAAAGAACCGCGTCTACACCGAAGGCAAGGGCGAAGCCCAGCCCGTGGCCGACAACAAGACCAAGGCTGGTCGCGCCAAGAACCGCCGCGTTGAGATCGAAGTGGTGGGCACCCGTCCCAACAAGTGATCGGTCTGCAACCGCAACAAAAAACCGCGCTTCGGCGCGGTTTTTTGTTGTCTGTACGTTTCACTCACAGACACAATTCC
This sequence comes from Burkholderiaceae bacterium, assembly GCA_036276615.1. GTDB lineage: Bacteria > Pseudomonadota > Gammaproteobacteria > Burkholderiales > Burkholderiaceae_C > UBA2334. The sequence continues at coordinate 3,124 of DASUON010000243.1, read as the reverse complement.
GCCATGTCTCACACCGTCAATGTCGATCCGGCTGAAGTGGCCAAATTTTCCGAACTGGCCCACCGCTGGTGGGACCCGGACAGCGAATTCAAGCCCCTGCACCAAATCAACCCCTTGCGCCTGGGTTGGATTCAGCAACACGTGCCCTTGAACGGCTTGAACGTGGTGGACATTGGCTGTGGCGGCGGCATCCTGTCCGATGCCATGGCCAAAGCCGGTGCCCAGGTGCTGGGGGTGGATTTGTCCACCAAGGCGCTGGGCGTGGCCCGGCTGCATGCCTTGGAAGTGGGCACACCCAATGTCAGTTACCGTGAAGTCAGTGCCGAACAGCTGGCGTCTGAGCAAGCCGGGCAGTTTGATGTGGTCACCTGCATGGAAATGCTGGAACACGTGCCCGATCCCGCATCGGTCGTCGCGGCGTGTCAGCGCCTGGTCAAGCCCGGTGGGTGGGTGTTCTTTTCCACCATCAACCGCAACGCCAAGTCGTTCCTGTTGGCCATTGTGGGGGCCGAGTACGTGCTGGGCATGCTGCCCAAAGGCACACACGAATACGGCAAGATGATTCGCCCCAGCGAACTCACCGCGCATTGCCGCGCCGCGGGGCTGGTGGTGGAGGGCATGAAGGGCCTGGAGCACAACCCCCTCACGGGGCGGTATTGGTTGAGTGCCGACACCTCCGTCAACTACATGGTGGCCACGCGGCGACCGGTTGCAGCATGACGGGCCGCCGCACCGCTGCTGCGGTCTTGTTTGACCTGGATGGCACCCTCATCGACAGCGCCCCTGACCTGGGGGCTGCCGCCGACAAGATGCGCACCGACCGTGGCCTGGCCCCGCTGGGCGTGGAGGCCTACCGTCCCATGGCCGGGGCCGGGGCTCGGGGCATGCTGGGCATTGCCTTTGGCATGGACCCAGCGCATGCCGCCTACGAAACCCACAAGGACGAGTTCCTGCGCAACTACGAGCTGGGCATGACCACCCACACCCAGGCGTTTGACGGCGTGGCTGAATTGGTGGCTGCCCTGCAAGCCCGGGGGCTGCCCTGGGGCATCGTGACCAACAAGATGGAGCGCTTCACCTTGCCCCTGGTTCGTTGGCTGCCGGTGTTGAGCGGGGCGCAGGTGGTGGTGGGCGGGGACACCACCCCCCATCCCAAGCCGCACCCGGCACCGCTGCTGGAAGCCGCACGGCGTCTGGGGGTTGACCCCGCGCACTGCGTGTATGTGGGCGATGACGAGCGCGACATCGTTGCTGGACGCGCCGCGGGCATGCGGACGGTGGCCGCTTGTTACGGCTACCTGGGGGCGCAGACCGACATCCAGGTGTGGCAGGCCAATCATGTGGTGAAAGATCCCCTGGGGGTCTTGAAATGCCTGGAACTGGCTTAAACTGTCGGGCTCAGGGGCTGCACTGGTTTCGACATGGGTTCGGACGCGCAGTGGGGCATGCCGAGGTTCTGTCACCTCGTTAAACCGCAGAAAACAAAGTAACTGCAAACGACGAACGTTTCGCACTCGCCGCTTAATCCGGTGAGCCTTGCAACAGCCTGTCAGTGGGCTGGGCAAGGGGGCTGCAAAGCCTCCCGGCTGCAAGGGAATCTTCATTGACTGGCTGACCATCGGGTTACTTGGTGGTCAGCGAGATTCAAGGTAACTGGTTGGGGACGAAGCGTGTCGCTGCGCGTCGTCTCTGACGAGATCCAAACCAGACGACTACGCATGTAGAACCACGCGAAAATGGCTTGTGGACGGCGGTTCGACTCCGCCCAGCTCCACCACAACAACCTCCAAGGTCGTCCGCTTACCTCCAGCGGACGACCTTTTTTCTTTGTAAATCAACAGGTTTGCATCCGCATGCTTCCGCATGAGTCCGCTTGAAGCCAGACAAAACATGGGGAACAAAACGGGGAACAAAACCGGGTTGCATCAAAATGGGCAAAGTTGTTCCCCATTTTTGGGGTGAAGTTGTTCCCCATTTCCCCTATGGAGATAGGCCATGCTGACGGACGCCCAATGCCGCAACGCCAAATGCCCACCGGACAAGAAGCGCCAGCGCTTCACCGACGAAAAGGGCCTTTACCTGGAAGTCAGCCCGTCCGGGTCCAAGCGCTGGTTCTGGAAGTACCTGAAAGACGGCAAGGAGGGGCGCATGGCCCTGGGCAGTTATCCCGATGTGGGCCTACCTGCCGCCCGCCGCGCCCGGGACGAAGCCAAGCTGAAGAAATCCGAAGGGCTCGACCCCGTGCTGGTCCGCAAGGTGGAGAAGCTGAAGGCCATCAACCCATCGGGCGATTCGGTCAAGGCGGTGGCGCTGGAATGGTTCGACAAGCAGGCCCCCCAGTGGAGCGAAGGCCACGCCAAACGCGCCCGCAGCCAGTTGGAGCGTGACCTGTTCCCCTACTTGGCCGAGCGCCGCATGGCCGATGTGCAGCCCATGGAGCTGTTGGCCGCCCTGCGCAAGGTGGAAGAACGCGGGGCCATTGAAACGGCCCATCGTGGACTGATCCTGGCCGGGCAGGTGTGGCGCTACGCGGTGGCCACAGGCAGGGCAGGGCGCGACATTGCCGCCGATCTGAAGGGGGCACTCACCCCGTTCAGGGGAAAGCACTTCGCCGCCGTGACTGAACCCGCCAAACTGGGCGAACTGCTGCGGGCCATCCGGGGCTATCAGGGCACGCCACCCGTGCGGGCTGCCTTGCAGCTTGCGCCCATCCTCATGCAGCGCCCTGGTGAATTGCGTGCCGCCGATTGGGCAGAAATGGATCTGGCCAATGCTCTGTGGACCATTCCCGCCGCCCGCATGAAGCGGGAAAAGGACGGCAAGGAAAACGGGGAGCCCCACCTGGTGCCCTTGCCACGGCAGGCGGTGGAAATCCTGCTGGACCTGCACCGCCACACAGGCACAGGCCCCAAGGTGTTTCCCAGCCAGCGCAAGGGCGGGCGGCCCATGAGTGGTGGTGCACTGCGGGCCGCACTGTTGAGCATGGGCTACACGTCAGAGGAACAGACGTGGCACGGCTTCAGGGCCACAGCCCGGACGCTGCTGGCCGAAGAACTGGAGTTCGACCCCCTGGTGATCGAAGCTCAGTTGGCGCACTCGGTCAAGGACGCCAATGGCCGGGCCT
>DASUON010000242.1:0-2527 GCA_036276615.1 Burkholderiaceae bacterium | reverse complement strand
GCCATGGACATTGCACTGTTGATCAAAGCCGCCCTCATGGGCATCGTGGAAGGGCTGACCGAGTTCCTGCCCATTTCCAGCACCGGCCACCTGATCCTGGCGGGCAGCCTGTTGGACTTTGCCGATGCCAAGGCCAAGGTGTTCGACATCGCCATCCAGACCGGGGCCATCTTTGCCGTCATCCTGGTCTATTGGGAAAAGATCCGCAGCACCGTGGTGGCGCTGCCGCGGGAGTGGCAAGCCCAGCGGCTGGCGCTGAACGTCCTCATGGCCTTCACCCCGGCGGTGGTGCTGGGGCTGCTGTTCGGCAAGGCCATCAAGGCGTATCTGTTCACGCCCACGGTGGTGGCCAGCACCTTCATCATTGGCGGCTTCATCATCTTGTGGGCCGAGGCGCGGCAGGCCAAGGCCGAAACCGCCCCGCGGGTGCTGGATGTGGATCACCTGAGCGGGCTGGACGCGCTCAAGGTGGGGCTGGTGCAGTGTTTCGCCATGGTTCCCGGCACCAGCCGCAGCGGGGCCACCATCATCGGCGGCATGCTGCTGGGCCTGAGCCGCCAGACGGCCACGCATTTTTCCTTCTTCCTGGCCATTCCCACCCTGATCGGGGCCGGGGTGTACAGCCTGTACAAGGAACGTGCCCTGCTGAGCTGGGCCGACGCGCCGGTGTTTGCCGTGGGGCTGGTGTTTGCGTTTGTCAGCGCCTGGTTGTGCATCCGCTGGTTGCTGCGTTACATCGCCAGCCACAGCTTTGTGGGCTTTGCGTACTACCGCATTGCCTTTGGCGTGCTGATCCTGGTCACCGCCCACTTCGGCTGGGTGACCTGGGCTGACTCCTGATTTTGTAGCTGTTTGCGCTTTATTTATAAGCGCTAGAGGCTGATTTTTCTTAAATTATTGCCCGCTCAAATCCAGGCCGGGCGGCCTTGCCCGTGGCCCTGGGGGGCCAGCGCCGCTTGGCGGGCACCGGCTTGCACGCTGTCCACCAGGGGCACATCCACTTGTGCCTGCAGCCGGGCGGCCCAGCCGCCCAGCGCGGCCCCGCCCACGATCAGGGCCTGGGCCTGCGGATGGCGCTGCCGTGCGGTGTGGCAGGCCTGCAGCAGTTGTTGGTGGGCGCGTTCGGGGTGGGCGCGCATTTCGCCGCCGGTCATGTCCACGGTGACGATGCCTTGCACCCGCTCGCCATGCGGCAACTCGCGGCAGATGCGCTCCAGCATGGGCCCCCAGGCGTGGCCGCCGGTGACGATGGCGCAGGGGCCGTCGTCGGTTAGCGCGGCGGTTTCGGCCAGCGAGGCGGCGGCCAGCCCGGTGACCGGGCCCGCCGCACAGGCCCGAACGGCCAGCAGCCCGGGGTCGCCAAAACAGCCCACCAGCACGCCGGTGTGGGGGCCTTGGGTTTCGGGGTGCAAGCGGGTGTGCTCGGCCCAGGCGTCCAGCGTGGCGTGGGTGGCCACGGCGTAGCTGGGCTCGTCGGCAATGTAGGGGGCGCCGAACCGGGCGGTGGTGAACTGCACGTCCACCCCCGGACCCAGCGCCAGCCGCACCTGGGCGGCCAGGTCCTGCGTGACCGCGGCGGTGGTGTTGGGGTTGATGACGAGCAGGCGCTGCATGGGGGTGTGGGGCGGTAAGGCGGTAAGGCGGTAAGGCGGTGCGGTTCAAAGGCCCAGGAGGTCGGCCAGGTCGTCCTCGGCGGGTTCGGTGTGGTCGAACACCAGGTCGGACTCGATGCGGCTGAGGTGCTCGCGCATCAGCCGCATGGCTTCCTGGGCGTCGCGCAGGCGCATGGCGTCCAGCAGGGCACGGTGTTCGCGGCAGCCGCAGGCGGCCACGTCGGCGGGGAGCAGGGTGGCTGCGGGGCCGTAAGCCATCAGGATCAATGAGGTGCGCGACACCAGGTCGCGCAGAAAACCCGCCAGCGTCTGGTTGCCGGAGCCATCGGCAATGGCCAGGTGGAATTCGCCCGAGAGGCGAATGGCCTGGTGCAGCTGGCCCGCCGCCCGGGCGTCTTCTTCCTGGCGCAGCAGTTCGGCCAGGTGGGCAATGTCGGCGGCTTCGGCCCCGGCCAGGAAACTGGCCACCAGGGTGGGTTCGATCAGGCGGCGGGCCTCGAACACCTCGTGCGCCTGTTCGGGCGTGGGCTCGGCAATCACCGCGCCGCGGTTGGGCCGCAGGAGGACGATGTTCTCGTTGGCCAGCCGCACCAGGGCCGGACGCACCCGCGTGCGCGACACGCCAAACGCCTGCGCCAGCTTGTCTTCCACCAGCTTGGTGCCGGGCAGCAGTCGGTGGCCCAGGATGGCGGTGATGATGCGGTCGTAAATGTCCGCATCGGTGGGGGGGCTGGTCTCGGTCATGGTGGAGGTGGGGCGGTCAGACCCGCTCAGTGTCGCGCAGCGCGGGGGGCTTTCATCACCCAGGTGAGCCCGATGGCCAGGCCCATCACCGCGAACGACACCAGTGTGGTCAGCGTGCCCAGGGCGTAGATGGCGGGGGTGGTCACCGTGGTGGTGAGGCCCTGCAACTC
>DASUON010000241.1:0-7503 GCA_036276615.1 Burkholderiaceae bacterium | reverse complement strand
CAGCACGTTCTTGACGGCCCCGCCCACTTCCACGCCGATCAGGTCGTCGTTGGCGTAGACACGCAGCGTGGAACTGTGGAAGGCGGACACCAGGGCCTCGCGCACGTGGGCATGGCGGCTGGCGGCCACCAGGGCGGTGGGCTGGCCGGTGGCCACTTCCTGCGCAAAGCTGGGGCCGCTCAGCGCCCCGGCTTGGAGTTGGGGGGCCACCTGGGCCTGCACCTCGTGCGGCATCAGGCCCTGCCCCGCCGTGGCCGAGGCTTCGAAGCCTTTGCACAGCCAGGCCACGGGCAGGCGGAATGCCGGGTCCTCGCCCAGGGCGGTCAGGGTGGCGCGCAGCGCCGCCGTGGGGGTGGCCACGATGCACAGGTCCGCGGCCTCGGCCAAGGTGGCCGACAGGCGCTGGGCGGGCCAGGCGCCCACCGTCAGCGACGCTGGAAACGCCACACCGGGCAGGTAACGGCGGTTTTCGCGGTGGACCTGCATGTCGGCCACCTGGGCCGCGTCACGCGCCCACAGGCTGACCTGGTGCCCAGCCGGGTGGCGGCAGGCGCTGAGGGCCATGGCGGTGCCCCAGGCCCCCGCACCCAATACCATGATTTTCATAGCTGTTTGCGCTTATGCATCAAGCGCTAGAGGCCAAAAAGAGGCTCAGAAAATTACTGCAGTGCGCCAGTGGCTTCGGCCTGCTGCTGCTCGTACATGGCCTGGAAGTTGATTTCCGACAGGTGCACGGGCGGGAAGCCAGCGCGGTTGACCAGGTCGGCCACGTTGCTGCGCAGGTAGGGGTAGACGATTTGCGGGCAGGCGATGCCCATGATGGGGCCCATCTGTTCCTGGGGCAGGTTGCGGATTTCGAAAATGCCGGCTTGTTTGCACTCGACCAGGAACACGGTGCGGTCACCGATGGTGGTTTGCACGGTGGCGGTCACGCAGACCTCGAACATGCCCTCGGCCACGCCTTCGGCCGACACGGCCAGCTGGATGTCCACGGCGGGTTGCTGCTGTTCCAGCAGGATGGCGGGCGAGTTGGGTTGCTCCAGCGACGCCTCTTTCAGGTAGATGCGTTGGATCTGGAACACGGGCTCTTGATTCGCGTCGGACATGGCGTTGCTTTCGGGAAAAGGAAAGGGTCAAAACAAAGCCTGCCGAACCCGTCTGTCGTGACGGGCTCCCCGGCAGGCCATGGGGTGATTATGACGGCTGGCCCCCACGGGCTCACCGGCTCACGCCGCCAGCAGCGGCACCAGGCCACCGCGGGCGTCCAGGGCGTGCAGGTCGTCGCAGCCGCCCACGTGCTGGCCGTCGATGAAGATTTGCGGCACCGAGGTGCGCCCGGTGATGGCCGTCATTTCCTGGCGGCGCTCGGGGTGCAGGTCCACGCGAACTTCGTCCAGTTGGGTGACGCCGCGGGCCGCCAGAAGCTGCTTGGCGCGGATGCAGTATGGGCAGGTGGCGGTGAGGTAGATCTGAACGGCGGCCATGGCGGGCTCCCGAGACGTCAGGCTTTTTCGACCGGCAGGCTGGCTTCACGCCAGGCCGCCATGCCACCGCCCAGGGACTGGGCCTTTTCGTAACCCAAACGGGCGGCCACGGCCAGGGCGCGGCGCGAACGCACGCCGCTGGCACACACCAGGATCAGGGGCACGGTCTTGTTCTTGACGGTGGTGGGCAGCTTGCTTTCCAGGTCGGCCAGCGGGATGTTCTTGGCGCCGGAGACGTGGCCGGCGGCAAATTCGGCCGGTTCACACACGTCCACCACCACGGCCTTTTCGCGGTTCATCAGCATCACCGCCTCGTTGGGACTGAGGCCGCCGCCCTGTGCCCCCTTGGTGATGACCGGCCACAGCAGCATGCCGCCCGAAGTCAGCGCCAGCAGCACCAGGGGCCAGTTGTCGATGAAAAAGCTCACGTTGATCCTTCACGTCGTTCGAGGCTGGCACAGACGCCAGGGCCACCTTGGCCCCCTCCGTCAGCCCCGTCAAAACCGCGCATTTTAGAATGCGGGAGATTTCCCCGCTCCGCTGGCCCCCACCGGAGTCCACCTCCAAGCCCTCCCTGCTGCGCCATGTACAAACTCGTCCTCATTCGCCACGGCGAATCCACCTGGAACCTCGAAAACCGCTTCACCGGCTGGACCGACGTGGACCTGACGCCCACCGGCGTCTCCCAGGCCATGTCCGCCGGCAAACTGCTCAAGGCCGAAGGCTATGAATTCGACCTGGCCTACACCAGCGTGCTCAAGCGCGCCATCCACACCCTGTGGTACTGCCTGGACGAGATGAACTGCACCTGGCTGCCGGTGGTGAAACACTGGCGCCTGAACGAGCGCCACTACGGTGCGCTGCAAGGCCTCAACAAGGCCGACATGGCCAAGCAGTACGGCGACGAGCAGGTGCTGATCTGGCGCCGCAGCTACGACACCCCGCCGCCCGCGCTGGAAGCCACCGACCCCCGCAGCGAGCGCAGCGACCGCCGCTATGCCCAGCTGCCCGCCGACCAGGTGCCGCTGACCGAATGCCTGAAAGACACGGTGGCCCGCGTGGTGCCGTTCTGGAACGACGTGATGGGCCCCGCCATCCGCTCGGGCCAGCGCATCGTGGTGGCCGCACACGGCAACAGCATCCGCGCCCTCATCAAGCACCTGGACGGCATTTCCGACAGCGACATCGTGGGCCTGAACATCCCCAACGGCATTCCGCTGGTGTACGAGCTGGATGCCGACCTGAAACCCATCCGCCACTACTACCTGGGTGACGCCGAAGCCGCCGCCAAGGCCGCCGCTGCGGTGGCCAGCCAAGGCAAAGCCTGAGCCGACACCCTGAAATTCCAAGGGCCTTGCAGGGAACTGCAAGGCCTTTTTGGCATTCTGAGGCGGTATATTGGCTGACCGTTTTTTGAAAGCGATACACAGATGGGGCAAAAGCTCAAGATTGCAGGTTGGGTGGCCATTGGGGCCGTGGCCGGCGCACTCACCACGGTGCAGTTGCAGGCCACCGCACGCGGGGCCTTGTCGCCCCTGCCGCTGGAGGAGTTGCAGCAGCTGGCCGCGGTGTTCGGCATGGTCAAGACCGACTATGTGGAGCCGGTGGACGACAAGAAGCTGATCTCCGACGCCATCTCGGGCATGGTGTCCAGCCTGGACCCGCACTCGCAGTATTTCGACAAGAAGTCGTTCAAGGAATTCCGCGAAGGCACCTCGGGTCGTTTCGTGGGCGTGGGCATCGAAATCACCATGGACGACGGGCTGGTGAAGGTGGTGTCCCCCATCGAGGGCTCCCCCGCCTTCCGCGCAGGCCTGAAAACCAACGACCTCATCACCAAGATCGACGACACCCCGGTCAAGGGCCTGTCCATCAACGACGCCGTCAAGCGCATGCGCGGCGAGCCCAACACCAAGGTCACACTGACGGTGTTCCGCAAGGACGAAAACAACCGCACGTTCACCACGACCATCACCCGCGAAGAAATCAAGACCCAGAGCGTCAAGGCCAAGCTCGTCGAACCCGGCTACGGCTGGCTGCGGGTGTCGCAGTTCCAGGAGCGCACGGTGGAAGACTTCGTGCGCAAGCTCGACGACATGGTCAAGGCCGAGCCCAAGCTCAAGGGCCTGGTGCTGGACCTGCGCAACGACCCGGGCGGCCTGCTCGACGCCGCCGTGGCCATTTCTGCCGCCTTCCTGCCCGAGGGGGTGACCGTGGTCTCCACCAACGGGCAGCTGGAGGAAAGCAAGTTCGTCTACAAGGCGTCACCGCAGTTCTACCAGCGCCGCGGGGGCCCTGATGTCATCAAACAGCTCACGCAGACCACGCAGGGCATCCTGAAGACCGTGCCCATCGTGGTGCTGGTCAACGAAGGCTCGGCCTCGGCCAGCGAAATCGTGGCCGGTGCGCTGCAAGACCACAAGCGCGCCACCATCCTGGGCAGCCAGACCTTTGGCAAGGGCTCGGTGCAGACCGTGCGCCCCCTGGGGCCGGACACGGGCATCAAGCTCACCACGGCGCGTTACTACACGCCCAGCGGCAAAACCATCCAGGCGCGGGGCATCGTCCCTGACGTGATGGTGGACGAAACCGAAGACGGCAACCTCTTCGCCGCCCTGCGCACCCGCGAGGCCGACTTGACCAAGCACCTGAGCAACGCCGCCAACGGCAGCCGCGAGCCCACGGAAGAAGAAAAGACCGCCGAGAAGGCCCGTGAGGCCGAACGCGAAAAGGCCCGCCTGCGCCTGGAAGAAGAAGCCAAGAAGAACCCCAATGGCCGCCCCTTGCCCGAGTTTGGCAGCGACAAGGACTTCCAGCTGCAGCAAGCCCTGAACCAGCTCAAGGGCAAGCCCGTGCTGGTCAGCAAGACGCAGACCGAGCGCAAGGACGAGGACAAGAAGGACAACTGATCGTCATGAACGACGAACAGCTGCTTCGGTACTCGCGCCACATCCTGCTCGACGAGCTGGGCATCGAAGGGCAGCAACGCCTGCTCGACGCCCATGTGCTGATGGTCGGTGCCGGGGGGCTGGGTTCTTCAGCCGGGCTGTACCTGGGCAGTGCAGGGGTGGGCCAGCTCACGGTGGTGGACCACGACCATGTGGACGCCACCAACCTGCAACGCCAGATCGCCCACAACCTGGCCCGCGTGGGCCAGCCCAAGGCCCTGTCCCTGCGCGAGGCCATTGCGGCCCTGAACCCCGACGTGACGGTGAACGCCCTCACCGAACGGGCCGACGACGCCCGCCTGGCCCAACTGGTGGCCCAAGCCGATGTGGTGCTGGACTGCACCGACAACTTTGCCACCCGCCACGCCATCAACCGCGCCTGTGTGGCGGCCCGCAAACCACTGGTGTCCGGTGCCGCCATCCGGTTCGATGGCCAGCTGAGCGTGTTCGACCCACGGCAAGCCACCTCCCCCTGCTACGCCTGCTTGTTCCCACCCAGCACCGACGTGCAGGAGGTGCGCTGCGCCACCATGGGCGTGTTCGCGCCCTTGGTGGGCATCATCGGCAGCATGCAGGCCGCGGAGGCGCTGAAAATCGCCAGCGGCATGGGTTCACAACTGGCAGGACGGCTGCTGATGCTGGATGGCCGCTGCATGGAGTGGACCGACGTGCGCCTGCCCCGCCACGCGGGGTGCCCGGTGTGCGGGCAGGCCCCGTCCGCCCCCGCTCACACCGCCATGTAACGCCCAGGGCGGTGGTTGATGGCCAGGGTCAGGTTGAGGGCCATGGCCCCCAGCACCGACCACACGATCTGCGGCCAAGGCACGAACCAGAACGCGGCAATCACGATGCTGCAATCCAGCGCCATTTGCAGGTGCCCGGCCCGCCAACCCCGCGTGTCCTGCAGGTACAGCACCAGCACGTTGAAGCCGCCCAGGCTGGCCCGGTGCCGAAACAAAATGAGCATGCCCGTGCCCGCCAGCAAGCCCCCCATCACCGCGGCAAACGGCGTGGCCAGATGGGCAATGCCCAGCCAATGCGGCACCCCTTCGGCAAACACCGACAGCAAGGTGACCGCCGACAGCGTCTTGAGGGTGAAGGCCCGCCCCATGCGCCGCCAGGCCAGGGCATAAAACGGCAGGTTGATGGCGAAAAACACCGCACTGAAGTTCCAACCCGTGGCGTAGTGCAGCACAAAGGCAATGCCTGCGGTCCCCCCGGTCAACAGGCCAGCCTGACGGAACAGCACCACCCCCAGGGCCACGAACAAGGTGCCTGCCAGCAGGGCCTGCACGTCCTCGTGCGGGCGGTGGCGGGGTGGCACGGGTGGGGCCGCCAGCGACTCGACGGCGGGCGAAGACGCCTCGGGACCGGGTTCAGGGGCAGCAGACGGTGAGACAGGCGAAACAGGGGTGGGCATGGCGGGCTCAAACAACAGCGAGGGCGGATTGTCCCTGCGATTGCCACCCCCGCATCCTGATGCAGCGCAAACCCTGGCGTTGCGGCCCCATTCCCGCTCACCAGGCCCTGATACGCTTGGGGCGATGCAAGACGCCCTGCCCTCGGCCCCAGCCCCTGAGCCCGTCCACATCGTGGTGCTGTGCGCCGACTGGTGCCACATGTGCCGCGGCCTGGAAGAAGCCTGGCCCACCCTGACCGCCACCCTGCCCCAAGCCCGCTGGCATTGGGTGGACATAGAAGACGAGCCCGATTGGACCGACCCGCTGGACATCGACACCTTCCCCACGGTGCTGCTGGCCGTGGGCGATGCGGTGATGCACTGCGGCCCTGCGCCCAGCACGCCCGAGCGCCTGGCCCCAGCCCTGGCCGACCTGTACCGCCGCGCCCGCGAAGGCCGCGCCACGGGTCCGGTGGACGCCGCCGTGACGCGGCTGTGGCAGCACCTGCGCTGACCGCCGCCTTCAAGGCCCGCGGCGGGCTCGGCGCAACAACGCCATGTCGCTGCGGCGAAGCTGATCGGGCGTGACCAGCTCCAGTGCCGGCACCGCCACCTTGCCGCCGTCACCCGTGACCGCCACCATGGTGAAGAAGCAGCTGTTCACGTGCCGCACTTCCTTGGTGACGATGTTCTCGGCCACCACCTTGATGCCCACCTCCATCGACGAGGTCCACACGTGGTTGACCGAAGCCAGGAAGGTCACCAGCTCCCCCACGTGGATGGGCTGACGGAACACCACCTGGTCCACGCTGAGGGTGACCACGTAGCTGGAGGCATACCGGCTGGCACAGGCGTAGGCCACCTGGTCCAGCAGCTTGAGCAAGGCCCCGCCGTGGACCTTGCCGGAAAAGTTGGCCATGTCCGGCGTCATCAGCACGGTCATGGTGAGTTCATGGGCTTGCATGTCAGGCTTTCTAAAACGAGTCAAAAGGAGTCAGGCCGTGACGATCCAGCCTTCCAGCGGATCGACGGCGGCGGGCAGCCCGTAAGGGTGCAAAGGATCATCCCGGCGCTGCCAGGCCCAGGCGGCCTGCAGCAGGCACAACACGGCGTCCACGCTGTCGCCGCTGGGGTCGTCCACCAGCGCCCCAGCCTGGGCGGCGGTGAGTTTGAGGCGCAGCCCCAGCCGCGTGCGGCCCTGTTCCAGGGCCTCGACCAGGGTCTTGCGGGCCAACAGGCGGGCGGTGTCCTGACGGGCCGCGTCATCGGCCTTGTACGAGGTCCGGCCCAGCACCTCCCGCGCCAGCAAGCCGGGGTAGGCCTCCAGCGCCACCCGCAAGGGAGCGTCGGTGCGGGTACCCGAAGGGGGTGGCTCATGCGTCACAAACCAGGCCCCCAGGTGCTGCAGCACAGGTACACCCGCGTGCATCATCCACGCCACGGGCGGGTTGACCCATTTCATGCTGGGGCTGGAACCGGCCAGGCCGTCGGTGGCCCGGTGGGCAAACTTGGCCCCTGTGGGGCGGGCGTCGCAAAAGGCCTTGAAGCGCTGGCGCAGCTCGGTCCGGTCGGTGGCGGCAAAGCGGTCCATGCACGCCCGCCATTCGGTGGGCCAACCGGCTTGGGACAGCACCCATTCCCGCGGCAGGCCGAAGGGCAGGTCGAAACCGCC
>DASUON010000240.1:0-3756 GCA_036276615.1 Burkholderiaceae bacterium | reverse complement strand
CGGAACTGGGCACGCTGCGCTTCAACGCCCCTCGGTACTGACAGGGCCGACGGGCGCAGCCCTCACCTCACTGCAACTCGCCATTGAGCAGCCGCTCGGCCAAGGTGCCGTCGTCCGTGCGCGACATGGGCGTGGCCTCTTGGCTGGCCATCATGGGCGGGGCTTGCACGGGCAGCACCGGGTCAGGCTCGGGCAGGCCCCAGGGGCGGCGAAAGTGCACGCCCTGCTTGGCCCAGTAACCGCTGTCCAGCCGTTCCAGCTTGACCGCGCCACCCGTTGACGGGGCGTGCACAAAACGCCCCTGCCCCACGTAAATGCCTGCGTGGTTGGTGCGTCCCTTGACGGTGAACACCACCAGGTCTCCCGTGCGAACGCCGTCGCGTGGCACCGCCTGCCCCCAGTCGCTCAGCTCCGCCACCGTGCGCGGGGTGCGCAGTTGGGCCGCATGGCGGTACACGTAGGCAATCAGGCCCGAGCAGTCAAAACCCGCCTCGGGCGTGTTGCCGCCGTAGCGGTAAGGGGTGCCCACCAGCCCCATGGCGTACAGGGTGGCGGACTGGGCGGCATCGGAGGCCGGGGGCTCAGGCGTCCGCAGGGGTTCGGTCTGGCCCACGGGCGGACGTTGTGGCACGGGGGTGCCGCAGCCGGTCAACACCCCGGCCAGCACCAAAAAAAGAGGAAACCACCATTTCATGGGGGGTGATTGTCAAAGCAAATCACTCCGAAATCCAGAGCAGCACACGCTTTCTCAACAAGCGCTGCAGGGCCAGCACGCATAAATTTTGAAAACCCGGACTTGAAATGCGCAGCGCCAGCCCTATCATTAGCACTCGCTGGGGTTGAGTGCTAGCAGCGCTCCGCCGCTGCGGAGCCTCCGCCCCACCGTCGCCCCCTTGAGGGGTGGCAACCCATCCTCGTTTCGATGTTGTTCCTTCTGATTTAGGAGATGTTATGAACCTGCGTCCTCTCGCCGATCGCGTGATCGTCAAGCGCCTGGAAAATGAAACCAAGACCGCCTCTGGCATCGTGATCCCCGACAACGCCGCAGAAAAGCCCGACCAGGGTGAAGTCCTGGCCGTCGGCCCCGGCAAGACGAACGACAAGGGCGAAACCAAGGCCCTGAGCGTGAAAGTGGGCGACCGCGTGCTGTTCGGCAAGTACAGCGGCCAGACCGTCAAGGTCAACGGCGACGAACTGCTGGTCATGAAAGAAGATGACCTGTTCGCCGTGGTCGAGAAGTGATCGACCAGAACTCCTGATTTGATAGCTGCTACCGCTTTCAAATAAAGCGATAGAGCCATTTTTGTTTGAATTTTTGAATTTGTAGGAGCCAAACATGGCAGCAAAAGACGTGGTTTTCGGCGGTGAAGCCCGCGCCCGCATGGTTGAAGGCGTGAACATCCTGGCCAACGCGGTCAAAGTGACCCTGGGCCCCAAGGGTCGCAACGTGGTGCTGGAGCGCTCGTTCGGCGCCCCCACCGTGACCAAGGACGGTGTGTCCGTGGCCAAGGAAATCGAACTGAAGGACAAGCTGCAGAACATGGGCGCCCAGATGGTCAAGGAAGTCGCTTCCAAGACCTCTGACAACGCTGGCGACGGCACCACCACCGCCACCGTGCTGGCCCAGGCCATCGTGCGCGAAGGCATGAAGTACGTGGCTGCCGGCATGAACCCCATGGACCTCAAGCGCGGCATCGACAAGGCTGTGGAAGCCCTGATCGCCCAGCTCAAGGCCGCCTCCAAGCCCACCACCACCAGCAAGGAAATTGCTCAAGTGGGCTCCATCTCCGCCAACTCTGACTCCAGCATCGGCGAAATCATCGCCAACGCCATGGACAAAGTGGGCAAGGAAGGCGTCATCACCGTGGAAGACGGCAAGAGCCTGCAAAACGAACTGGACGTCGTGGAAGGCATGCAGTTCGACCGCGGCTACCTGAGCCCCTACTTCATCAACAACCCCGAAAAGCAAGCCGCCCTGCTGGACAACCCCTTCGTGCTGCTGTACGACAAGAAGGTGTCCAACATCCGTGACCTGCTGCCCACGCTGGAGCAAGTCGCCAAGGCCGGCCGTCCGCTGCTGATCATTGCCGAAGACGTCGAAGGCGAAGCCCTGGCCACGCTGGTGGTCAACACCATCCGCGGCATCCTGAAGGTCGTGGCCGTCAAGGCTCCTGGCTTCGGCGACCGTCGCAAGGCCATGCTGGAAGACATCGCCATCCTGACCGGTGGCAAGGTCATCGCCGAAGAAGTGGGCATGGCCCTGGACAAGGTGACCCTGGCCGACCTGGGCCAAGCCAAGCGCATCGAAGTGGGCAAGGAAAACACCACCATCATCGACGGCGCTGGCGCTGCCGCTGACATCGAAGCCCGCGTGAAGCAAATCCGCGTGCAGATCGAAGAAGCCACCTCCGACTACGACCGCGAAAAGCTGCAAGAGCGCGTGGCCAAGCTGGCTGGCGGTGTGGCCGTGATCAAGGTCGGCGCTGCCACCGAAGTCGAAATGAAGGAAAAGAAGGCCCGCGTGGAAGACGCCCTGCACGCCACCCGCGCTGCGGTGGAAGAAGGCATCGTGGCCGGTGGTGGCGTGGCCCTGCTGCGCGCCCGCCAAGCCGCTGGCACCATCAAGGGTGACAACGCCGACCAAGACGCTGGCATCAAGCTGGTGTTGAAGGCCATCGAAGCCCCCCTGCGCGAAATCGTGGCCAACGCCGGTGGCGAGCCTTCCGTGGTGGTCAACGCCATCCTGGCCGGTTCGGGCAACTACGGCTTCAACGCCGCCAACGACACCTACGGCGACATGATCGAAATGGGCATCCTGGACCCCACCAAGGTCACCCGCACCGCCCTGCAAAACGCCGCCTCCGTGTCCAGCCTGATGCTGACCACCGAGTGCATGGTGGCCGAAGCCCCCAAGGACGACGCACCCGCCATGCCCGGCGGCATGGGTGGCATGGGCGACATGGGTGGCATGGGCATGTAAGCCCACGCCGCTGGGCCGAGGGCAGGCCGTCCGCCCGCCCTCTCTCCGCACCCAAAGCCCCGCAGGCCCCGCGCCTGTGGGGCTTTTTTCATGGCCAGTCCACAAGGCAGCCTGCGCAATTCCGTTCAATACAAGCGTGCGGCGGCTTCCTACAGTGCGCCCTTTCTTCTTCCACAGGAAAGGGCAAACACATGCTGGAACTTCTGATCGCCATGGGCCTGTTCGCGCTGGTGGGCGCCATCACCCCGGGGCCGGTGAACATCCTGGCCATCCGTCGAAGTGCCTCGGGGCATGGGCGGGCGGCAACGGCCTATGTGCTGGGGGCCAGCCTGAGCTACACCCTGGTGGTCTGGCTGATGGGCAAAGGGGGTGAACAGGTGCTCCACAACACCTGGGTGGTCGAGACCATTCGGTGGGCAGGGGCCGCCTACCTGCTTCACCTGGCATGGCGCATTGCGATGGCCAGCCCGTCCGCACTGGCAGACGGGGCCGATGCCGCGGCCCCTTCGGTGGCGCGGGCGTTCATCGATGGCGGGGTGGTCCAGACCTCCAACCCCAAGGCCTGGATGGTGGCCTCGGCAGGCGTGGGCCTGTTTGTGTTGCCCCAACCGGACGTGGCCGCCGCGTTGCGGTTGTTTTGCGCCGTGTCGCTGCTGGCGTGCTGCATGGGCGTGGGTTGCTGGGCCTTGGCCGGGCGTCTGCTGACTCAATGGCTGGCGTCGGCGGCCCGCCAACGCATGTTCTACCGCGCCATGGGGGTCTTGCTGGCGTGCAGT
>DASUON010000239.1:0-2663 GCA_036276615.1 Burkholderiaceae bacterium | reverse complement strand
TGCCCACCAGCCACAGCACGCCCGAGCTGAACGTGGCCTGCGCCGAAGGCGAGCCCCACGCCCTGGTGGCCCGCATGCAGGCCGATGCCGCCACCCGGTTTGCCGCGCCCGCCCAAGTCAACACCATCGACGGTGTGCGTGTGGATTGGCCCGATGGCTTTGGTCTGGTGCGCGCCTCCAACACCACGCCGGTGCTGGTGCTGCGTTTTGAAGGGCACACGCCCGAGGCGTTGCACCGCATCGAGGCCGACATGCTGGCGCTGCTGCACGCCGTCAAGCCCGACGCGGTGGTGGGTGCTTCGGCGCACTGAATGGGCACCCGCGCAACCGTGCCGCTCCATCCCGGCCTGAGCGATGACCCCGAGGTCATCGTGTTCAACCTCAAGAAGCGCTACACCGGGGTCTCGGCCACGGTGAATGCGCTGGTGCCCCTGCAAATGACGCAGTGGCGTCTGGGTTACTGCGGCACCACGCAGTCCAACGGCGTGGTAGGCCTGACGCTGCGCGAGGCCATGCAGCTGTCCAAAAAGCCCCCGGCAGGCCGCCCGTTCCGCATCTGGCATGTGCGCCGCGACCCCGAGATGATGGCCGGGCTGTGGGCCCGCGACGTGCTGCGCCTGCCCATCAAACTGGTGTTCACCTCGGCGGCCCAGCATGTGCATGGCCGGTTTCCGCGCTGGCTCATCAGCCGCATGGACGCCGTCATTGCCACCACCCAGAAGGCCGCCGACTGCGTGCCCAACACCACCGCGGTGGTGCACCACGGCATCGACCTGGCGCGGTTTGCCCCGGTGGACAAGGCCACGGCCTGGGCCGACAGCGGCCTGCCCGGGCGTTACGGCATTGGTGTGTTCGGGCGCGTGCGGCCCGACAAGGGGACCGACGTGTTTGTGGACGCGCTGATCCAGGCGCTGCCCCGCTTCCCCGACTTCACCGCCGTCATCGCCGGGCTGGCACAGCCGCAGCACCAGGCCTACCAGGCCGAGTTGCAGGCGCGCATCGACGCGGCGGGGTTGCACGGGCGCATCGTGTTCCTGGGCGAAATCCCGGCGGGCGAGGTGCACCGCTGGTACCAGCGCTGCCTGATCGGGGTGGCCTGCCCGCGTTACGAGCCCTTTGGCCTCACCCCGTTCGAGGCGGGGGCCACCGGCTGTGCCTTGGTGTGTTCGCGCACGGGTGCTTTTGAAGAACTGATTGCGCCCGGCCAGAACGGCTGGCTGGTGCCCACGGGCGACGCGCCCGCGCTGGCCGATGCCGTCACCCGCCTCATGGCCGACCCCGCCGCCACCCAGGCCCTGGGCCAGCAGGCGCGGGCCACGGTGGCACAACGGTTTTCGTTGGCTGCCGAGGCCCAGGGCATTGGCCGCGTGTACCAGGGCTTGTGGGCCGCTGCCGCGGCCTGAACGGCCTTTTTCGTCCTCCACAGCCATGCACACCCCTGCTTCCCCGTGGCGTTGGCACGAGCGCCTGGCGCTGGCCCTGTACGGCGGGCTGATGGCCCTGGCCCGGCCCCTGTTGCGCCGCAAGCTGGCCCGCCGTGCAGTGTCCGAGCCCGGCTACGCGCTGGAGGTGGACGCCCGGTTTGGCCACCCGCCGGTGGATGCGCAGCCCCTGGCCGCCCCACAACCCGCTCTTCCGTCGGCCCACCCGCCCGCAGACGGCGGCCCCACGCTGTGGCTGCACGCCGTCTCCCTGGGCGAAACCCGGGCGGCGGCGGTGCTGCTGGCGGCCTTGCGCGAACGCCTGCCCCCATTGCGCCTGTTGCTGACCCACAGCACCGCCACCGGCTGGGCTGAGGGCCAGCGCCTGCTGTGCCCCGGTGACACCCACACCTGGCTGCCGTGGGACGACCCCTGGAGCGTGCGCCGCTTCTTGCAGCACCAGCGCCCCCGCGTGGGCGTGCTGATGGAAACCGAAATCTGGCCGACCCTCATCCACCAGGCCCATGCCGCCGGGGTGCCGCTGATGCTGGTCAACGCCCGGCTCAATGAACGGTCCACCCGCGGGGCCCAGCGCCTGGCATGGCTGTCCCGACCCGCTTACGCCGCGCTGACCGTGGTGGGCGCGCAGACCGAGGCCGATGCCCAACGCCTGCAGCAGGTGGGCGCACGCGCCGTGCAGGTGTGGGGCAACCTGAAGTACGACGCCCGGCCCCACCCCGACCAGCAGGCCACCGCCCGCCGCTGGCGGCACACCCTGCAACGTCCGGTGGTGATGCTGGCCAGCAGCCGCGAGGGGGAGGAGCTGGAGTTTTACAAGCAAATTTGTGCTCTTGCGCTTGATGTGAAAGCGCGAGAAGCTATCAAAAACATAGTATTTCTGGTGGTGCCCCGGCACCCCCAGCGCTTTGACGCGGTGGCCGAACTCCTGCAAACCGGCGGGGGCGAGGTGCTTCGCCGGGAGCAGTGGGGGGCGGCCCTGGACGCCGGGCAGGTGCCGGACGCGCCAGGCAGGCCCGCCGCACTCGACGCCACTCAGCCGCCCGTGGCGGAGGGGCTCACTGTCTGGCTGGGAGACTCCCTGGGCGAAATGACGCTGTACGCCTCGCTGGCCGACGTGGCCTTGCTGGGGGGCAGTTTTCAGCCCCTGGGTGGGCAGAACCTGATCGAACTGGCGGCCTGTGGCTGCCCGGTGGTGGTGGGACCGCACACCTTCAACTTTGC
>DASUON010000238.1:0-4455 GCA_036276615.1 Burkholderiaceae bacterium | reverse complement strand
CAGGTCCACCAGCACGGTGCGGCTGGGGGCCTCGCGCATGTCGTTGGTGTTGGGCTTGAAGGCCAGGCCCCACACGGCCAGCTTCAACCCGCTGAGGTCCTCGCCAAACAGGCGGGTGACCATGTGCGGCAGCAACAGCTTCTGGCGGGCGTTGACGGTCTCCACCGCCTGCACCACGGCCATGTCCAGCCCCTGCTGCTGGGCGGTGCGCACCAGGGCCCGGGTGTCCTTGGGAAAGCAGCTGCCGCCATACCCCGTGCCCGCGTACAGAAAGCTGTGACCAATGCGTTGGTCGGCTCCGATGCCGCGGCGCACATGGTCCACGTCGGCCCCCACACGGTCGGCCAGCAGGGCCATTTCGTTCATGAACGAGATGCGCGTGGCCAACATGGCGTTGGCGGCGTATTTGGTCAGCTCGGCGCTGGTCACATCCATCCACACCGTGCGGTCGTGGTGGCGGTTGAAGGGCTGGTACAGCCGCGTCATCAGCTGGCGGGCCTGCTCGCCCTCGGGACCGTCGGGCACGCCGATGACGATGCGGTCGGGCCGCATGAAATCGTCGATGGCCGCGCCTTCCTTCAAAAATTCGGGGTTGGACAGCACGGCAAACGCGCGGGCGTCCAGCCCACGCCGGGCCAGTGCATCGGCCACCAGGGCATGCACCTCGCCTGCGGTGCCCACGGGCACGGTGGACTTGTTGACCACCACGGTGAACGGTTGCAGGCACTGCCCCACCTGCTGGGCCACGGCCCGCACGTGCTGCAGGTCGGCAGAACCGTCTTCGTTGGGCGGGGTGCCCACGGCAATGAACACCACGTCGGCATGCACCATGGCCCCGGCCAGGTGGGTGCTGAAACTCAGGCGGTTGGCCGCCAGGTTGCGTTGCACCATGTCTTCCAGGCCTGGCTCGTAAATGGGCACACCGCCCGCATTGAGCAAGGCGACGCGGGCACCATCGGTGTCCACCCCCACCACGCGGTTGCCCGATTCGGCCAGACACGCCGCCGTGACCAGCCCCACATACCCTGCACCCACCACCACCACTTTCATGATCAGCACCTCCTGGTGCAGCGCATGGTGGGCAGCGCCCATGAAACCCCCGGGTCAGTGGCATGAAGTTTTGTTGACAGTCCAGTCACAAAAGCTTCACAGGCTTGCCATGGCGACGACACGCCGGCTGCCAACACTGAAGGGCCATGCAACAGCCCTCCTTCTTCGCCCCGCCACGCCCGATGGCGCGCCCCACGCCCGCCCACATTCCCCCCTGGGTGGCCGGGCGCATCGTGGACCCCGAGTTGCCCGAGCGGCCCGAAGGAATGGACGGTGCCGAGCCACCGCGGCTGCGGGCGGTGTTCATTTCGGACGTGCACCTGGGCACACCGGGCTGCCAGGCCGAGGCGCTGCTGGGCTTCCTGAAAGCCCACCCCAGCGAGCGGCTGTACCTGCTGGGCGACATCATCGACGGCTGGCAACTGCGCCGCCGCTGGTACTGGCCCCAGGCGCACAACGACGTGGTGCAGAAAATCCTCAAGCGCGCGCGCAAGGGTTGCCAGGTGGTGTTTGTGCCCGGCAACCACGACGAATTTGCCCGCCACTTCACCGACCACCACTTTGGCGGCGTGGAGGTGGTGCCCGAGGCGGTGCACGTCACCGCCGACGGCCAGCGGCTGTGGCTGATCCACGGCGACCACTTTGACGGCGTGATCCAGTACGCCAAATGGCTGGCCCACCTG
Source organism: Burkholderiaceae bacterium (assembly GCA_036276615.1). Classification (GTDB taxonomy): domain Bacteria; phylum Pseudomonadota; class Gammaproteobacteria; order Burkholderiales; family Burkholderiaceae_C; genus UBA2334. The sequence continues at coordinate 2,722 of DASUON010000238.1, read as the reverse complement.
GGCGACACGCTGTACGAGGCGCTGCTGCGCGTCAACCGGCACTTCAACTCGGCCCGGGCGCGGCTGGGGCTGCCGTACTGGTCGCTGTCGCAGTACATCAAACACAAGGTGAAGTCGGCGGTGAGTTTTGTCACCCGTTTCGAAGAAGCCGTGGCCGCCGAGGCCCACCGGCGCGGGCTGGACGGCGTGGTGTGCGGCCACATCCACCGCCCGGAGATGCGGCGCATCGGCCCCACGCTGTACTGCAACGACGGCGACTGGGTGGAAAGCCTCAGCGCCCTGGTGGAACACATGGACGGCCGGCTGGAGATCGTGCACTGGACGCCTGGCGGTCACGGCAGCGTCACACCGTTGTCACACAAAGCCGCCAGCATGGGTGGTTTGCCGCCCTCCCCTTGAGCAGGACCCTCCCATGATTGACCGCAGCCAGTGGTTGCAACGCATCCAGGCCGAACTGACCGACGGCTACGACGAAGAACTGGAGCTGGAGATTGAAGACCAGTTCGTGGACGAACTGGCCCAGCCCGACGAGGCCACCCTGGCCGAGCAGCGTGTGGCCCGCGCCTCGTACTTCAAGAACCTGTTCGAGCTGCAAGGCGAGCTGGTCAAGCTGCAAGACTGGGTGGTGGCCACGGGGCACAAGGTGGTCATCATCTTCGAGGGGCGCGATGCCGCGGGCAAAGGGGGCGTGATCAAGCGCATCACCCAACGCCTCAACCCCCGGGTGTGCCGCACCGTGGCGCTGCCCGCACCCAACAACCGCGAACGCACGCAGTGGTACTTCCAGCGCTACGTGCCGCACCTGCCCGCGGGCGGCGAAATCGTGCTGTTCGACCGCAGCTGGTACAACCGCGCCGGAGTGGAAAAGGTCATGGGCTTTTGCACCGACGAGGAGTACGAGGAGTTCTTCCGCACGGTGCCCGAGTTCGAGAAGATGCTGGTGCGTTCGGGCATCCAGCTCATCAAGTACTGGTTCAGCATTTCGGACGAAGAGCAGCACACGCGTTTTCTGGCCCGCATCCACGACCCGCTCAAGCAGTGGAAGCTCAGCCCCATGGACCTGGAAAGCCGCCGCCGCTGGGAGCTGTACACCAAGGCCAAAGAAGTGATGCTGGAGCGCACCCACATCCCCGAGTCGCCCTGGTGGGTGGTGCAGGCCAACGACAAGAAGAAGGCCCGCCTGAACTGCATTGCCCACCTGCTGGAGCAAATGCCCTACACCGAGGTGGAGCGCACCGCCATCACCCTGCCGGAACGGGAGCGCCACGAAGACTACGTGCGCCAAGCCGTGCCCGCCGACATGATGGTGCCCGAGCGCTACTGAGCGCCCCGCACAATGGGCGGCATGACGCCCGCGCCACGCCATCGCCTGCCCCCCTCCGATGCCGCCCCCCAGGGCGACACCCCGTGGGCGGTGTTTTTCACCTTCCTGCAACTGGGGCTGACCGCCTTTGGCGGCCCGGTGGCGCACCTGGGCCATTTCCGCCAGGCCCTGGTGGTGCAACGCCGCTGGCTGGACGACCGGCAGTACGCCGACCTGGTGGCCTTGTGCCAGGCGCTGCCCGGCCCGGCCAGCAGCCAAGTGGGCATGGCCCTGGGGCTGTGGCGCGCCGGGCGCCGGGGTGCACTGGCCGCCTGGGCGGGCTTCACCTTGCCCTCGGCCTTGGCGCTGATGGCCCTGGCCTGGGGCCTGGGCCGCTGGGGCCACACGCTGAACCCCGCCTGGATGCAAGGGGCACTGCACGGGCTCAAGCTGGCCGCTGCCGCGGTGGTGACCCACGCGCTGTGGGGCATGGCCCGCAGCCTGTGCCCCGACACGCCGCGACGCCTGTGCCTGGCCTTCACCGCCGTGGTGGCCTGGGCCTGGCCCCAAGCCTGGGTGCAAGTGGCGCTGATGGCCGCGGCGGGCGCAGCCTGGGTGCTGTGGGCCCCTCCCGCGCAGCCTGCAGCCCCCGTGCCCACGCCCACGCCCCTGCGCTGCCCGCTGTCGCGGCGCGAAGGCCTTGGGTGGCTGGCGGCGTTGGCCGCGCTGTTGCTGGGCCTGCCGCTGGCCATGACCGTTTGGCCCGGCATGGTGCTGGCGGTGGTGGATGCGTTTGTGCGCGCCGGTGCCCTGGTGTTTGGTGGCGGCCACGTGGTGCTGCCCCTGCTGCAGGCCGAGGTGGTGCCCAACGGCTGGGTGAGCGATTCGGCCTTCATGGCCGGTTACGGCGCGGCACAGGCCGTGCCCGGGCCGCTGTTCACGTTTGCCGCCTACCTGGGCGCGGCCCTGGCCCCGGTGGCCAGCGACCTGAACCAGGCCCCGCTGTGGCTCAGCGCCCTGGCGGCCCTGGGCTGGGGCCTGCTGGCGCTGCTGGCGGTGTTTGCCCCGGCCTGGATGCTGCTGGCCGGCTCGCTCCCATTTTGGGAGCAATGGAGGCAAACAGAAAAAGCGCTGAAGGCCATTTCAGGCATCAATTCTGCGGTGGTGGGGCTGCTGGCCGCGGCGTGGGTGAACCCGGTGCTCTCCAGCGCACTGCTCAGCGTGGGTGATGCGGTGCTGGTGGCCGCCGGGTGGGGCCTGCTGCACCGTGGCCGGTGGCCCGCCTGGGCGGTGGTGGGGCTGGCGTGTGGCGTGGGGGCGGTGCTGGGGGGCTTGGGCAGCCTTTGAGGCGCGGCCCGCACCCGGGGCCCTTCAGTCGACCAACACCTTCACCCGGTTGGCCGGGGCCCCCAGGCGCAG
>DASUON010000237.1:0-2906 GCA_036276615.1 Burkholderiaceae bacterium | reverse complement strand
TCGCTGGTCTGGCTGCTGTTGCCTGCGGTCACCGTGCCCAGCCCGGTGGGGCTGAAGTCGGCACGGCGGGGCGTGGCAAACGCGGGGCGCAGCTTGCCCAGTCCTTCCAGGGTGGTGTCGGGGCGGGCCCCTTCGTCCTGGCTCACGGTGCGGGTGCGGGTGCTGACTTCGGCGGTGTCGAGGTTGACGCTGCGCTCGATCACCTCCACCGGGGTGGTTTCGTCGGCAAACTCGCCACGCTGCTGCGCCAGCAGGGCGCGCTGGTGCGATTGCAGGGCAAAGGCGTCCTGGTCGGCGCGGCTCACCTTCCACTGCTGGGCCACCTTCTCGGCGGTCAGGCCCATGCCGTAGGCGATGCCATAGCTGTCCACGTCGTCGGTGTTGGTGAAGATGGAGGGCGACAGGCTGGGGCTGTTGCCCATCATGGGCACCATGCTCATGCTTTCGGTCCCGGCGGCAAACATCACGTCGGCCTCGCCCACGCGAATGCGGTCAGCCGCCATCTGGATGGCGCTCAGGCCCGAGGCGCAGAAGCGGTTGACGGTGATGCCGCCCACGCTCGTGGGCAGCCCGGCCAGCACCGCGCCCACCCGGGCCACGTTCAGGCCTTGCTGCCCTTCGGGGATGGCGCAGCCGCAAATCACGTCTTCGATGCTGGCGGGGTCCAGGTTGGGCACCTGGGCCAGGGCCGAGCGCAGCACATGGGCCAGCAGGTCATCGGGCCGGGTGTTCTTGAAGAACCCGCGGTGCGACTTGCCGATGGGCGTGCGCGTGGCGGCGACGATGTAGGCGTCTTGAACTTGTTTCATGTCTGTTTCCTTTTGCCTGAAGCTCAGGCTTGGCGGGGCCGGGCAGGTACCCAGGCCCACACGAATTCACATTCCACCGGCTCTGCACCGGCCTCGTCGGTCACCACCACCCGCACGCTGACCTCACCCTTGTCGGTGCTGTGCAGCGCCTGCTGTTGCTCGGGGGTGAGTGTGGCCACCGCCGTCAACCCGCCCGTGGCCCGCTTGCGAAAGGCCATGGACAGGCTTTTGGCCAGGGGCAGGCAGTCGTCGCGCACGTTCATGCCCACCACCATGCCGGTGGCCGTTTCGGCCAGCAGGTTCATGGCCGACGCATGCACACCGCCAATGTGGTTCTGCACCGCCCGCTGGTTGGCCAGGCGCACCTCCACCCGTTCGGGGCTCATGTGCACGAAGTTCACCCGGGCCGTGCCGGTAAAGGGCACGGCACGGTGCAGCACCAGGTTACGCACCCAGCCACGCAAGAAAGCCGGGGCCTCGGACAGGCGCTCCAGGCTGCGTTGCAGGCGGTTGGGCGCGACGGCGATGGTGACGTTTTTCATAAAAATACGGCTCTAGCGCTTTATATACAAGCGTAAGCAGCTACTGTTTTTGAAGCACCCATCAGTTGCGCAACGGCTTGCCGGTGGCCAGCATGCCCATGATGCGTTCCTGCGTCTTGGGGTGCTCCAGCAGGCTGCAGAAGGCCTGTCGCTCCAGCGTCATCAGGTAGTCCTCGCTCACCAGCGTGCCCGCCTCCACCTCGCCGCCCGTCAGCACGTTGGCGATGAGGCTGGAGATGTGGAAGTCGTGCTGGCTGATGAAGCCGCCGTCGCGCATGTTGACCAAGCTGCCCAGAATGGTGGCCTTGCCCGGACGGCCCGCCACCGGGAACAGGCGCTTGTGCGGCGCACGGTAACCGGCGTTGTACAAGGCCTTGGCTTCGGCCAGGGCCACGTACAGCAGTTCGTCCTTGTGGGGCACGATCAGGTCGCTGTCCAGCACATAGCCCAGCTTGCGGCTTTCCAGCGCACTGGTGCCCACGCTGGCCATGGCGGCGGCCTTGAAGCCTTCGGTCAGGAAGGGCAGCAAGTCCTTGTGGGTGCTGGTGGCCGCGGCTTCGGCGGCGCGGCGGGCGATGTAGGTCAGGCCACCGGCCCCGGGCACCAGGCCCACGCCCACTTCCACCAGGCCCACGTAACTTTCCATGTGCACCACGCGGCGGGCGCTGTGCACCGCCAGTTCGCAACCACCGCCCAGGGCCAGACCGCGCACCGCGGCCACCACGGGCACGGCGGCGTAACGGATCTTGAGCATGACCTGTTGCAGCGCATGCTCGGCCTCGTTGATGGCGGCGGCACCGCCCATCATGAAGCCGGGCAGCATGGCCTGCAGGTCGGCCCCGGCACTGAAGGGTTCGTCACCCGACCAAATCACCATGCCCTGGTAGCTGGCTTCGGCCAGCTCGACACCCTGGGCCAGGCCCTCGGCCACGTCGGGGCTGATGGCGTGCATCTTGGTCTTGATGCTGGCGATCAGCACTTCGTCGTCCAAGGTCCACAGGCGGATGGCGTCGTCCTCGTGCAGGGTCTTGCCGGCGGTGCGGAAGTCGGGGCCCGCTTCGCCCAGCAACAACTCGGGGAAGTGCTGGCGGCTGTACACCGGCAGCGTGCGGCGGCCTTCAAACTGGCCGGAGGTGGGGTTCCACGAACCTTGGGCGGTGTGCACGCCCCGGCACCCCCGTTTGATGTCGCCACGGGCCCCTCGAACACCCAGGCCGGCAGCGGCGTCTTGCACAGCGCCTTGCCCGCGTCAATGTCTTCTTGAACCATCTTGGCCACTTCCAGCCAACCGGCTTCCTGCCACAGCTCGAAGGGGCCTTGCTTCAGGCCAAAGCCCCAGCGCATGGCCTGGTCCACGTCGCGAGCGGTGTGGGCGATGGTGCCCAGATGCACGGCGGCGTAGTGGAAGCCGTTACGCAGCACAGCCCACACAAACTGGCCTTGCGGGCCTTCGCTGTTGCGCAGCAGGCGCAGGCGCTCGGCCGCGGGCTTTTTCAGCATGCGGGCGTACACCTCGTCGGCCTTGGCACCCTTGGGGGCGGCGCAGGGCACGTAG
>DASUON010000236.1:0-10293 GCA_036276615.1 Burkholderiaceae bacterium | reverse complement strand
CAGCATGGCCAGGGTGTTGGCCACCGTGCTGCGCAGTTCGCGGCGGTCGCAGATGAAGTCCACGGCACCCTTGGTCTGCAGGAATTCGGCGCGTTGGAAACCCTCGGGCAGTTTGACGCGCACGGTGTTTTCGATCACGCGCGGGCCGGCAAAGCCAATGAGCGCCTTGGGTTCGGCAATCACCACATCGCCCACAAAGGCAAAACCGGCGCTCACACCGCCCATGGTGGGGTCGGTCAGCACGCTGATGTAGGGCAGGCCCTTCTTGGCCAGCCGCGTCAGGGCGGCATTGGTCTTGGCCATTTGCATCAGGCTCAGCAGGCCTTCCTGCATGCGGGCGCCGCCGGTGGCGGTGAAGCAGATGAAAGGCACTTTTTGTTCGATGGCGGTTTCCACGCCCCGCACAAAACGCTCCCCCACCACGCTGCCCATGCTGCCGCCCATGAAGTCGAACTCGAAGCAGGCCACCACCACGTCGATGGACATGACAGAGCCACCCATGACGATGAGCGCGTCGGTCTCGCCCGTGCTCTCCAGGGCTTCCTTCAGGCGTTCGGGATATTTGCGGCTGTCCTTGAACTTCAGGGCGTCCACGGGCAGCACTTCCTGCCCCAGCTCGTAGCGGCCCTGGCCGTCCAGAAAGGCGTCCAGCCGGGCGCGCGCGCCAATGCGGTGGTGGTGGCTGCAATGCGGGCAGACGTTCTGGTTCTTTTCCAGGTCGGTCTTGTACAGCACGGCCTCGCAACTGGGGCACTTGATCCAAAGCCCTTCGGGCACGCTGCGGCGCTCGGTGGGGTTGGTGGGGCTGATCTTGGGTGGCAGCAGCTTTTCAAGCCAGGACATGGGTGTTGCTCCTTGCGTGAAAGTCGGCGGCACACAAGGCCTCCGACTCGAAAGACAGGCCCCCGCAGGGGCCCTGGTTCGCGACGTGTGGCCGCCCGGGGCAACCACGCAATGCGGCGGATTATGCGCTCAAGCCTGGTCCAGGGCCGTGCGCACCCCGGACAGGAACTCCGCGGCCACGGCCGCCACCCGCTCGCGCGGCTGGCCTTCCAGCAGTTGGATGATTTTGGTGCCGATCACCACCGCATCGGCCACTTGGCCAATGGCGCGTGCCGTGGCGGCGTCGCGGATGCCGAAGCCCACGCCCACCGGCACGTTGACGTGCTGGCGGATGCGGGGCACGGCGGCTTCCACGGCCGCGGTGTCCAGGTGCCCGGCCCCGGTCACGCCCTTGAGGGACACGTAGTACACATAACCGCTGGCCATGCGGCCCACCTGGGCCATGCGCTCGGGCGTGGAGGTGGGGGCCAGCAAAAAGATGAGGTCCAGCCCCGCGGCCTTGAGGGCGGCGGCAAAGTCCTCGGCTTCCTCTGGTGGGTAGTCAACGATCAACACGCCATCCACCCCAGACGCCGCCGCATCACGCACAAACGCCCCCGCGCCGTGTTTCAGGTCGTAGGCTTCCACCGGGTTGGCGTAGCCCATCAGCACCACGGGGGTGGTGGTGTCGGCTTGGCGGAACGTGGCCACCATGGCCAGCACCTGCGCCATGCCAATGCCTTGGCTCAGGGCCTTTTCGCCCGCCTTCTGGATGACCGGGCCGTCGGCCATGGGGTCGGAGAAGGGCACACCCAGCTCGATGATGTCGCTGCCTGCGGCCACCATGGCGTGCATCAGCTCGGGCGTCACGTCGGCATAGGGGAAACCGGCGGTGACGTAGGGAATCAGCGCCTTGCGCCCTTGGGCCTTCAGTGCGGCCAGTTTGGAGGGGATGCGGCTCATTTCACCACCTTGATGGATTGTTCCAGGCCGCCCTTGACGGACTGGCCGCGGCAACTGGGTCGGCAATAGAAGTCGGCCTGGGACAGGTCGGCCACGGTGCCAATGTCCTTGTCTCCCCGGCCCGACAGGTTGACCAGGATGGTCTGGTCCGGCCGCAGGGTCTTGGCGAGCTTGAGCGCATGGGCCACCGCATGGCTGGACTCCAGCGCGGGGATGATGCCCTCGGTGCGGCACAGGTAGTGGAAGGCGTCCAGCGCCTCGGCGTCGGTGATGCCCACGTACTCGGCCCGGCCAATGTCCTTCAGGAAGGCGTGTTCCGGACCCACGCCCGGATAGTCCAGCCCGGCGCTGATGCTGTGGGTCTCGGTGATCTGGCCATCGGCGTTTTGCAGCACGTAGGTGCGGTTGCCGTGCAGCACCCCGGGGCTGCCTTTTTGCAACGAGGCCGAGTGTTTGTCGGTGTCCATGCCTTCACCGGCGGCTTCCACGCCGATCAGGCGGGTGTGCTCGTAGGGAATGTAGGGGTGGAAGATGCCCATGGCGTTGCTGCCGCCGCCCACACAGGCCACCACGGCGTCGGGTTGGAGCCCGTCGGCGGTGCCGGGCAGGCCCAGCTCGGCCATCATCTCGGGCATTTGCTTCAGGCATTCGTTGCCGATCACGCTCTGGAAGTCCCGCACCATCATGGGGTAGGGGTGCGGGCCTGCGACGGTGCCGATGATGTAGAAGGTGTTTTCCACATTCGTCACCCAGTCGCGCATGGCCTCGTTCAGCGCGTCTTTCAGCGTTTTGCTGCCGCTTTCCACGGGCACCACGGTCGCGCCCAGCAGCTTCATGCGGTAGACGTTGGGGCTTTGGCGTTTCACGTCCTCAGCACCCATGTACACCACACACTCCAGCCCGTAACGGGCGCAGATGGTGGCCGTGGCCACGCCGTGTTGGCCGGCGCCGGTTTCGGCAATCACGCGGGGCTTGCCCATGCGCTTGGCCAGCATGGCCTGGCCAATCACGTTGTTGATCTTGTGGGCACCGGTGTGGTTGAGGTCTTCGCGCTTGAGGAAGATCTGCGCCCCGCCTTGTTCGCGGCTGGTGCGGGCGGCGTGGTAGATGGGCGAGGGGCGGCCCACGAAGTGCGCCAGCTCGTTGCGGAATTCGGCCAGGAATTCGGGGTCGTGCTGGTACTTGGCGTAGGCGTCGCGCAGCTCGGCAATGGCGTGCGTCAGGGTTTCGCTGGCGAAACTGCCGCCGTAAATGCCGAAGTGGCCTTTGGCGTCGGGTTGTTGGTAGTCGTACATGGTGAAAACGTGTCCTGCTGTGAGGTGGTGGCCTTCCGCAGGGCCCGACCCCAGTGACCGTGGCGGTCAGGTCGGCGCGGATAGGCTGGCATTCAATGCCGCATCGGCTGCCCGGACGGCGGCCACGAAGCGGCGCATTTTTTCAGGGTCTTTGCGGCCCTTGATGGGCTTGCCGTCGGGACCGTCTCGTTCGACACCGGAACTGATGTCAACGGCCCAGGGGCGCACTTGCAAGATGCCATCGGTCACGTTTGCAGGCGTGAGTCCACCAGACAAAACGAGGCGAGAGCTGACGTTTGGTGGAAGCCGTGACCAATTGAATGCCGTCCAGTCGAAGGTTTGACCGCCACCCCCGTATCCGTCCACCAAGGCGTCAAGCAAGATGCCTTGGGCGCTGGCGTGGCGTTGTGCGTATTCTAGAAGGTCGAAACCGGGCGCCCCTGGACCCATGGGCACCCGTGCGGCACGCAGGTGACGCAGCCCCAGCGTTTCGCTGAACTGAGCGGGCTCGTCGCCATGCAGCTGCACCAATGCGGCACCCACTTCAGCCACCGTGGCGCGAATGACCTCGGGCGATGCGTTCACAAACAGGCACACCGGTGTCACAAACGGGGGCAGGCGGCGGGCCAGTTCGGCCGCACGGGCGGCATTCACATGGCGCGGGCTTTTGGCGTACAGCACAAAGCCAATGGCGTCTGCGCCAGCGGCCACGGCGGCGTCCACATCGGCCTCTTGGGTGAGGCCGCAGATCTTGATGCGGGTGCGGTGATGAGCTGTCATGGTGAGGCGGAAAGACGGTCAGCGCCCGGGCAACCAATCGAAGGTGGGGGCGTGGTCCGCCAACCCCCACTCGGCGGCGTAGGTGGGTCCCAGGAAGTACAGACCGTGTGGTGAGAACGTGGGGGCGGCCATCTCCCGGGAGCGTGCGGCCAGCACTTCGTCCATCCACGACACAGGGCGTGAACCCTGGCCGATCATGATGAGGCAGCCCATGATGTTGCGGATCATGTGGTGCAGGAAGGCACTGGCTTCGAAGTCAAACCGCCAGTAGGCACCGCGGCGTGATATGTCCAGCTTCAGCAGCGTCTTGACGGGCGTGTGGGCCTGGCACTGAGCCGCCCTGAACGACGAGAAATCGTGTTCACCCAGCAGCGTTTGGGCCGCGGCCTGCATGGTCTCCAGTGCCAGCGGACGGAACACCCAGCCCACACGTCCCGCATCCAGGCTGGGGCGGACGGGCGCTTCCAGCAGGATGTAGGCGTAACGCCGGGTGAGCGCACTGGCGCGTGCATGAAACTGCTCGGGCACCTCGCGAGCCCACTGCACGGCGATGTCAGGTGGCAAGAAACGGTTGGTGCCACGCACCCAAGAGGTGTCATCCCGGGCAATGGGGGTGTCGAAATGGGCCACCTGCATCAACCCGTGGACACCCGCATCGGTGCGCCCGGCGCACATCAGCTTGGGGCGGTCGTCCTGGGCGGTGAACAGGCCCAGGGCCTGTTCCACCTGATCCTGAACCGTGTTGCCACTCGGCTGGCTTTGCCAGCCGTCGTAGGGCGTTCCGCTGTAGCTGATGCCGAGTGCGATGCGCAAAGGGTTGTCCGACGCTGAAGACGAGGGTCAACCCAGGTCGGACAGGAATGCCGTGGCCTTGTCCTTGAGGCGGCCCGTGGCTTGTTCCTGGACTTCCTCGGCCAACGAACGTGCACCTTCCATGTCGCCAATGGCCAGGAACTCGGCTGCCAAGGACAGCTTGGTTTCCAGCGGGTCACCTTCAGGAATGTCTTCCAGCGGGGACACCGAGTCGCCCGGGTTCACCCCCAAGTCCAGGTCGTCCATGTTGAACGCCATCAGGTTGTCGTCGGGTGCAGGGGCCGGGGGCTCAATGCGTGCCGTCTGTTCCAGCGGGGACGGTGTGGGGGCTTCGACGGGCATGTCGAAGTCCAGCGACAGGTCGTCCAGCGAGATTTCCGCGGGCGGCTCCACCGGTGCGGGCGTCGGCTCTGCAGAAACCGAGGGCAGGTCCAGCGACAGGTCGTCAGCGTTCAATTCGAACGAGGGTGGAGGCGAGGGCTCCATGGCCACTGGCGGGGGCGCAGGCTCAAAGTCCAGCGAGGGCTCTGGGGTGGACTGCGCCGACGGCGCCTCGTCCAGTGAGAAGTCCAGGTCCAGGTCGATGTGGGAGGAGTCGGTCGCGTCGTCTTCTGGCGGCGGAGCGTTATCCAGCGGCACAAACGGCTGGGTGTTGGCCATGCCCGGAGGCTCGGGTTGGAAGCCCGCGGGCGTGTCTTGCAACGACGCAGGCTTGCCGCCGGGTTGGTACAGGGGGTTGGGTGGGTCCAGTTCCTGTCCCATGGTGCAGGCATGCTCCCATTCCGAGCCTTGGCCGCCGGTGAGGGCATAGACTTCGCAGGCCAGGATTTCAAAGGCTTTCGCATCTCGCCGCTTGGCGTAGATTTCCAGCATCTTGGCGTGAATGGCCACACGTTTGGGGTTGATGCGCAGGGCTTCTTTCAGGATTTCCTCGGCCTGCAGGTCTCGGCCATAGGCCAGGTAGACATCGGCCTCGGCCACTGGGTCCACGTCTCCGCCCGCATCCAACTGGCTGGGCGAATACATCATGGACGACCCTGTGGCCGCCGCTTCTGCGGTGTCCACGCTCTGCCCACCACTCGACCCAAAGAAGGAGTCGGGTTGCAGCTTGCTCTCAAGGTAGGAGCTGTCCACGTTGGAGTTCTTGCGGCCTTGACGCCACCGATAGCCGACCCAGCCCAACAGCCCTGCCACCACCAGACCCGCCGCCGGTAGGGTGAGCGGGTTGTCCAGCAATTCGGACATCAAGTCGGGTTCAGCGGCGGTGGGCGTGGGGGCCGGTGGGTTGGCCGGTGCGGGGGGCGCTGCGGCAGGCGTCGCCTCGGCGGTCGGCTGCTGTGCAGCGGCAGGGGCTGGAGCTTCGGCCGGCGCAGGGGCTGGCGGTGGTGGTGCCTCAGCAGGGGTCGGAGCCGCAGCGGGAGCAGGAGCAGGAGCAGGAGCAGGAGCCGGGGCCGGAGGTGCGACGGGAGCGGGTGCAGGTGCTGCCGAGATCTTGTTCAGATCGGCCAGGTTGCGTTTCAGTTCGGCTTCACGGGCTGCATTGGCCTGGGCCTGGCGGGCTTGGGCAATCTGTTCTTCGTTCTTGGCAGCCTCTTTGGAGGCTGCGGCACCCTTGGTCAGCTTGAGTTGGTCGGCGGGCTGTGCGGAAGGCTTGGTCTCCGTCACTTCGGCTTGGATCTTGCCGCTGGCCTTTCGCTGTCCATCGTCTGTGGGGGTCGCGGGTGCGGCCGCCACGCTGCGGGCCAGGCGCTGGCGGAACTGACCAAAGTCTTTGCTTTGCGCCTGGATGGTTCGCCGAGCTTCGTCGGCGTCGGTCTGGTTGGCGGTGGCTTCGTCCGGCATGTCGATGACAGCGCCGGTCCGAACCCGGTTCACGTTGCCACCAATGAACGCATCCGGGTTGTGGCGAAGCATGGCCACCAACATTTGGTCCAACGTCACACCGGCCGGTTTGTTGGCGCTGGCGATTCGGCCTGCGGTGTCCCCTGCTTGCACGGTGACCGATGTGTTTTTGGTTGCTGGGGCCGCGGCGGCTTTTGTGGTGGCCGTTGCCTTGTTTTTGGCGGCAGCAGTCTTGCGATCCGCTTTGGTCGATCCGCCGGACGCAGGGGGCGGTGTCACCGCTTCGACGCTGGGCGTCACCGTGGCCGCAGGTGCAGGCGTGGGTGCCGGGACGGGGGTTGCCGAGGCAGAGGGGGCCACCGAAGGCACCACCACGGGGGTGGCAGGGGCTGGGGTGGCCGCCCTCATGTTGGGGGGATCAAACAGCATCGTGTAATCCCGCACGATGCGTCCCGCGGACCAGCTGGCTTCCAGGATGAGGTCCACGTAGGGTTCGTTGACGGTGCGCCCACCTTGGATGCGCAGGTAGCTGCGCCCGTCTGCACGGCGCATCAGTCGGATGTCTGCACCCGCAAGTGCGGCGTTGAAGTCGGCCCCTGCACTGCGATACGCATCGGGGGAAGCCGTCACCACCTTCAAGGAGCTGGCTTCGGCTTCGGTGATCTGAGGAACATCGATTTCGGCCACCAGGGGTTCACCCAGCGCAGAAAGCACGTTCAGTTTGCCCAAGGACAGTGCATGGGCCGGGGTGCTGCACCACGCGGCGGTCATCACGGCCACGGCAACCGCCACTGCCCGTGCACGCAGGCCATGACCATTGCCGGAGAGGGACCTGGGCAGATGAAGGTGGGAAGAAGCGGTAGCGAAAGGATGCGACACAAAAAACCTCGACGTGAAAGGCCGGATTTCGACCATAGCATCAACGAATTACGCTGACAAGCTGGTGCTCAGCCCGAGGTTCCGAGGGGCAAGTCTCGGGGCCAAACAAGGGTTCAACCGTTGTCTGACTGCAACGATGGGGCATGCAAAAAGGGGGGCTTGAGCCCCCTTGTTGGGTGGTAACCAGGCTTCATGCATCCAGCAGGATGCGCAGCATGCGGCGCAGCGGTTCGGCAGCGCCCCACAGCAGTTGGTCGCCAATGGTGAATGCACCCACGTACTCGGGGCCCATGGCCATCTTGCGGATGCGCCCCACGGGGATGGTCAGCGTGCCGGTGGTGGCCACGGGGGTCAGGTCCTGGATGGTGGCTTCGCGGGTGTTGGGCACCACCTTCACCCATTCGTTGTCGGCGGCGATCATGGCCTCGATGTCGGCCACGGGCACGTCCTTCTTGAGCTTGAAGGTCAGCGCCTGGCTGTGGCAGCGCATGGCACCGATGCGCACGCAGAAGCCATCCACCGGAACGGCGGCGGAGCCGAAGCCTTCGCCCTGGCCCAGGATCTTGTTGGTCTCGGCCATGCCCTTCCACTCTTCGCGGCTGGTGCCGTTGCCCAGGTCCTTGTCGATCCAGGGGATGAGCGAGCCGCCCAGCGGCACGCCGAAGTTGGCGGTTTCGGTGGCCGACAGGCTGCGCTGCTTGGCGATGACCTTGCGGTCGATTTCCAGGATGGCGCTCTTGGGGTCATCGAGCAGGGCCTTGACCTCGGCGTTCAGGGTGCCGAACTGGGTCAGCAGCTCGCGCATGTGCTGGGCGCCGCCACCGGAGGCGGCCTGGTAGGTCTGGGTGCTCATCCACTCCACCAGACCGGCCTTGTACAGCGCTCCCACACCCATCAGCATGCAGCTGACGGTGCAGTTGCCACCCACCCAGTTGTTGCCACCGTGTGCCAGGGCGGTCTTGATGACGGGCAGGTTGACGGGGTCGAGGACGATGACCGCATCGTCCTTCATGCGCAGGGTGGAGGCGGCGTCGATCCAGTGGCCGTTCCAGCCTGCAGCGCGCAGCTTGGGGAACACCTCGGTGGTGTAGTCGCCGCCTTGGGCGGTGATGATGATGTCGCAGCGCTTGAGCGCGTCGATGTTGTAGGCGTCCTGCAGCTTGGTTTCGTTCTTGGCCACGGCAGGGGCCTGGCCGCCTGCGTTGGATGTGGAGAAGAACACCGGCTCGATCAGGGCGAAGTCGCCTTCGGCCTGCATGCGATCCATCAACACCGAGCCGACCATGCCGCGCCAGCCGACCAAACCCACCAACTTGCTCATTTCAAACGCCCTTTCAGTTTAAGAAAAACAGTGCCAGACCTGACTGTTTGCCCGGCTCGTCTGGCCGGGGAGGGCGCACGACGAACCAGGCTGGATCAGCCTTTAATGGTCGTGGTCTTGGTGAAGCTTGCGCGCGCAGCCAAACCTGCCAGGGCGGCAGGAGCGGGGTTCAGGGTGAACGGGTGGGCGGCAAACATGGGCATGGAGTATAACGGGCCGACCCTTGGGGCTGGCTGACGCCCCGTCTTCATTGTTTTGCGATTCGATCCATGGCCAAATCTTCCATCGTTGTGGCGGCTGTTGCCGTTGCGGTGACCGCCGCTGCCTTTTTGCTCAACCCTTCTGCCGAGAAACACCGCGACACCATCAAGGCCGCCGTGTCCGAGCGCAGTCCGCTGGCCGGTGCCCTGGGCCTGGGGGCCTTGGCCGCCTTCACCTCCACCTACCACCCGTTGGGCGTGGCGTCGTACACCACGGTGAACGACCGCGTGGCGTCGATGGGGGCGCTGGGGGTGGTGTTGGTGATGGAGCCTTCCACCAGCAAGTGAGGGTGGGCGGCGGACTCAACCCGCGGTCAGCAGGTACGCCAGTTCGGTGTCGCTGAAACCGGCCTGCTTGCGGGCCGCCTCGTTGAACGGGGGCTTGAGCCGCGGCGCGGCATGCACCCGCACCAGGTGGCGGTAATGCGCCACGGGGTCCAGCCCCTGGCGCTCGCACAGCCAGCCGTACCAGCGGTTGCCAATGGCCACGTGGCCCACCTCGTCGCGCAGGATGATGTCGAGCGCGTCGCACAGGGCTTGCGCGTCGGAGGCGCCTGCTCCGCCTTGCACCGCCACCTTGCGCAGCTTGGCCTGGATGAGCGGGGTGGCGTCCAGACCCCGGGCTTCCAGGGTGCGGGGCACCAGCGCCATGCGGGCGGTCACGTCGTGGGCGGTTTTTTCACACATGGCCCACAAGCCATCGTGGGCGTCAAAGCTGCCGTAAGCCCATTGCTGCCCCTGCGGCCCCCGCAAATCCAGCAGCAGCCTGTGCAGCAGGGAGAAGTGTTGCGCCTCTTCCGCCGCCACCTGCAACCAGTCGGCGTAAAACGCCGGGGGCATGTCGGCGAAACGCCAGACCGCGTCCAGCGCCAGGTTGATGGCGTTGAATTCGATGTGGCAGATGGCGTGCAGCAGCGCCGCCCGACCTTCCACCGTGAACGGGGAACGGGTGGGCACCTGGGCGGGGTCGATCAACCGGGGTGCTGCCGGGCGACCCGGGAGGGCCTGGTCGGCAGGGCGCGGCGCGATGGCGGAAGGCTCCAGGGGCCACTGGCCTGCCTTGAAGGCGTCCACCAAGGCCACGGTCTGCTGGCATTTTTCGGTCGGGTCCTGCAGGCACAACACCCGCAAGGCCTGTGAGCGGACATCGGTCGCGGCGGGCGGCAACAGGGCGGTGGACGGGGTTGGCAAGGTCACGATCCCTACAATTCTAGGGATGAGCATTTACCAACTCGACGACATCGCCCCCGCGGTGGACCCCACGGCCTGGGTGGCCGACAGCGCCCAGGTCATGGGCCACGTTCACCTGGCCGCCCAC
>DASUON010000235.1:0-2963 GCA_036276615.1 Burkholderiaceae bacterium | reverse complement strand
CACGGTGGTGGGCGTGCTGATCGAGGTGCCGGTGATGCTGCTGGTGGTGGCCATCGTCAACCGCAGCAAGGGCTGGTACGAACGGGGCATCGCTTGATTTGATTCAACTGTTTGCTATTTTTTCATGAGCAAAATCACCATTTACCACAACCCCAAGTGCGGCACCTCGCGCAACGTGCTGGCCCTGATCCGCAACAGCGGTGTCGAACCCGAGGTGGTTGAATACCTCAAGACGCCGCCCACCCAAGCCCAACTGGCCGCCATCGCCGCGGCCAACGGCCAGGGCGTGCGCGGCCTGCTGCGCGAAAAAGGCACGCCCTATGCCGAGCTGGACCTGGGCAACCCGCGATGGACCGATGAGCAGCTGCTGGACTTCATGGTGGCCCAGCCCATCCTGATCAACCGCCCCATCGTGGTCACGCCGCTGGGCACCCGTTTGTGCCGCCCGTCCGAGGCGGTGCTGGACATCCTGCCGCAACCCCAACAGGGTGCGTTTGCCAAGGAAGACGGCGAGCAGGTCATCGATGCCCAAGGCCAGCGCATCCGCTGACGCCAGCCCCTGCCTGATCGCGGCCTGGCGCCAACACCAGGGTGAGTTGCTCGGCTGGCTGGCACGCCAGTTGGCCGACCGTGAAACCGCCCACGATCTGCTGCAGGACGTGTTTCTCAAGGCCCTGCGGCAAGGCCCGGCGTTTTGTGACGTGAACAACGCACGGGCCTGGCTGTTCGAGGTGGCACGCAACACCCTGACCGACCACCACCGACGCCAGCCCCCGGTGGACGGCTGGAGCCCCGAACAATTGGACCAGTTGCCCCAGCCGGACGAATCCACCCCGGTGGTGGACCAACTCACCGGCTGCCTCTGCCGGGTGTTGGGCGAACTGGAGGCCTCCGATGCCGACATCATCCGCCAGTGCGACCTGCACGGTGTGCGCCAGCAAGACTACGCCACCCAGCACGGCCTGAGCCTGCCCGCCACCAAGGCCCGGTTGCGCCGCGCCCGCGAGCGCTTGCGCGTGGCCATGACGCAGGGTTGCCAGATTCAGGCCTTGCCCGGTGGCGGCGTGAGCGACTTCGTGCCCCGCTGAGCGCCCGCCTGGGGCGCAGCCTTGCTCAGGCGGTCCCAGTCTTTCAGCGTCTGCTGCAAGCGGTTCTTGGCATTGGTGTGGCTGGCCCGGAAGGTGTGGGCCAGGCGTTTTCTCAGCGCTTCGTCCGGAGCCGGTTCGCCCGCTGCCTTCAGGTGATCGATCAACAGCATCACCGCCTGGTAGTCGCCCGATTCAACCCCCAAGGCCAGCAGCGCCTGAGCACCCAAGGGGTGCGCTTGCGGGTTGGCCCCCAGGCTCAGCATGTGCCGCAACAAGCCCGCCTTGCCGTGCTCGCAGGCCCAGGTGAGCGGGACCAGGCCACCCTCTTGCGCCGCGTTGAAATCGGTCCCTGCCGCCAGCCCCGCGGGATCCAGCGGCCAGCCGGAGGCCTTGATCATTTGCAGCTGTTTCCAATCGGTCATGGGGGGCCTGTGTCTGGGTGAGGGAGGCCGATGGTACGCGTCAGCCGCCCTCGGGGAAGAAACCGCGCCACAAAAGGGTGGCGAAGGTGCATCCTTTTGACGCGCACAACGTCTTCAGCACCATGAACACCCCCACGGACTTTCCGGCCCACCCCCAACCGCAGCGCTGGCACCTGCGGCACCCCACCGCCTTCCTGCTGCTGGCGGCCAGCGTGTGGTGGGGGCTGTATCAAACCCTGGTGCCCACCTCCGAATGGCTGGTGGCCCAACTGCCCGTTGAACGCGACAGCCACCTGGGCGGTGCGTTGCAGTTCTTCTTGTACGACACCCCCAAGGTGCTGATGCTGCTGACCGGCGTGGTGTTCGTCATGGGCATGGTCAACAGCTATTTCACGCCTGAGCGCACCCGCGCACTGCTGGCCGGGCGCAGCGAGGGGTTGGCCAATGTGATGGCGGCCACGCTGGGCATCGTCACCCCGTTTTGCAGTTGCTCGGCGGTGCCGCTGTTCATTGGCTTTGTGCTGGCAGGGGTGCCGCTGGGGGTGACGTTTTCCTTCCTCATCTCGGCCCCCATGGTCAACGAGGTGGCACTGACGCTGCTGTTTGGCATGTTTGGCTGGCAGGTGGCACTGCTGTACCTGGGGCTGGGCCTGAGCGTGGCCATCGTGTCGGGCTGGGTGATTGGCCGTCTGAAGATGGAAGCCCACCTGGAGGATTGGGTGCGCGACATGCCCAGGATGTCCGCCGACTTCGACCCCGGCCAAACCACCTTGGCCGATCGGATGCAGGCCGGGTTTGCCGCGGTGAAAGAGATTGTGGGCAAGGTGTGGCCCTACATCCTGGCGGGCATCGCCATTGGCGCGGGCATCCACGGCTACGCGCCCCAAGACCTGATGGCCAGCTTCATGGGCAAAGAGGCCTGGTGGTCGGTGCCCCTGGCGGTGCTGCTGGGCGTGCCGCTGTACACCAACGCGGCAGGGGTCATTCCCATCGTGCAGGCCTTGCTGGCCAAAGGCGCGGCGCTGGGCACGGTGCTGGCCTTCATGATGAGCGTGATTGCGCTCTCGCTGCCCGAGCTGATCATCCTGCGCAAGGTGCTGAAGCTGCGGCTCATCGCCACCTTTGTGGGCGTGGTGGCCACCGGCATCCTGCTGGTGGGCTTTGTGTTCAACGCCGTGTTGTGACCTCCAGGAGACCGATGGATGCAACGCCGCCCCCTGCTGCTCGCCCCCGGTGGGCACGCCTGCGTGGGCGACACCGGCAACCTGCTGAAGGCCTTGTGACCCACCGCACCCACCTGGAACTGGAGCCAGAGTGAAGCTCAAAATTCAAAGACGCGGATTCAACAACGAAGTGCATCGTGAAAAAGCTGGGTGGGCCAAGAGGCATAGGATGTCTCTGCCCGACCTGGCAGTCATGGACAAACACGATGAGCTATGCACACTTGACCCGA
>DASUON010000234.1:0-7919 GCA_036276615.1 Burkholderiaceae bacterium | reverse complement strand
GCTGACCGTGGCCAATGGCAAGAACAGCATCAGCGGCATTTCGGGCAAGGCCACGAAGCCGTGGTGCCGGTAGAAGGCTGCGGCCATCGCGTCCTTGGCGTCCACCATCAAGGCATGGGCAGCAATTTCGGAACGGGCGGCACGCAGCAAGGCATCGGCCAGCAACGCACCACCCAATCCTTGCCCTTTGAATGTCTGATCCACCGCCAAGCGACCCATGCGCACCGCGGGTACCGTGGGATAGCGAGGCAGCTTTTTGGCCGTGGCTGCAGGCAGATCGGTCAGCAACAGGCTGGCAGACGCCAAGGTGTAGTAACCCGCAATGCGATTGCTGCCCGTCAGCGCCACGAAGCAGGCCGTCACCCGGCGCCGAATGTCCTGCGTGACCTGTTCACGCAGGTAGCGGTCCAGCGCAGGCGTGCCACTGCTGAACGTGGCCCGATCATGCGTGCCATCCAGGGCGGCCACCCGAAACGGTGCGCCGCTCATTCCGTGCGCAACAGCTTGCTTCGGCGGGCAAAGGCACGCTTCAAGGCCGGGGCTTCGGGCGGGGGCGACAGCAGGGCCTGCGCAAAACTGGCCTGGTCGGCCATCGACAAGCGCACCACATCGGCCTGCTCTATGGTTTGCTTGGCCGCCGCCTGCACCGCAGCCACCACGAAATCGGTCAAGGTGCGCCCCTCCAACTCAGCCGCGCGCTTGAGCATGGCATGCAGATCGGGGGTGATGCGGGCTTCAAGACGGGCGGTGGCAATGGCGGGTGGCATGGGGATTCCTTTTGGAAAATTGTACGGCTGATTGCCGGAACAATGACGCATTTCGCCGTGCGGTGCCCCATCGGCTCAGTTTTTGATCCGCAACCTTGCGATGATGCGCCACATGCCCGCACCGACGGGCTCAAGGGAGTCGTCACGCATGGAAGACATTTCACCCAGCAGCCTCAAGTCCATCCTGCATTCCAAGCGGGCCAACCTGTATTACCTGGAGCATTGCCGGGTGCTGGTCAACGGCGGCCGGGTGGAGTACGTGACCGAACGGGGCAAGCAGTCGCTGTACTGGAACATCCCCATCGCCAACACCACCTCGGTGCTGCTGGGCACGGGCACCTCCATCACCCAGGCCGCCATGCGCGAGCTGGCCAAGGCGGGCGTGCTGGTGGGGTTTTGCGGGGGCGGTGGCACACCGCTGTTTGCCTGCACCGAGTTCGAGCTGGAGGTGGCCTGGCTGCAACCGCAGAGCGAATACCGCCCCACCGAGTACCTGCAACACTGGGTGCGCTTCTGGTTTGACGACGCCTTGCGCCTGCAGGCCGCACGCGAAGTGCAGCTGACGCGCCTGCAACGCCTGGGCGAGCAATGGCGGGCCGACAGCCAGCGCCCCGCGGACGGTTTTGCCCCCGACATGGCCGCGCTGGACACACTGCTGGCCGCCTCGACCCAAGCCATCCACCACGCCGCCGACACCACCCAGCTGCTGACCGAAGAAGCCCGCCTGACCAAGCAGCTGTACAAGCTGGCCGCCCAGGCCACCCGTTATGGTGACTTCAGCCGCAGCCAGCGCGGCGACAGCACCGATGCCGCCAACCGCTTCCTGGACCATGGCAACTACCTGGCCTACGGCCTGGCGGCCACCGCCACCTGGGTGCTGGGTTTGCCCCACGGCCTGGCCGTGCTGCACGGCAAAACCCGCCGAGGCGGGCTGGTGTTTGACGTGGCCGACCTGGTGAAAGACGCCCTCATCCTGCCCCAAGCCTTTGTGTCGGCCATGAAGGGCCATTCGGAGCAAGAGTTCCGCACCCAGTGCATAGCCCGGCTCACCCGCACCGAGGCGTTGGACTTCATGATCGACTCGCTCAAGGCCATTGCACTCAAGGTGGGGCGCATGGCAACCATTGAAGAAAAAACAGCCTCTAGCGCTTGATTTGCATCATGAATGTGCTCTTGATTTCGGAGTGCGACAAACAAGCACTCACCCAAACCCGCCGCATCCTCGACCAATTTGCCGAACGCCGGGGCGAGCGCACCTGGGCCACCCCCATCACCCGCGACGGCCTGGACACCCTGCGCCGCCTGCTGCGCCAGAGCGCCCGCAAAAACACCGCCGTGGCCTGCCACTGGATACGTGGGCTGGACCACAGCGAACTGCTGTGGGTGGTGGGCGACCGCAGTCGCTTCAACGCGCAGGGTGCGGTGCCCACCAACACCACCGCCCGAAACGTGCTGCGTGGCAACGATGAGAACGATTGGCACCACCTGTCATGGATCACCGCCCTGAGCGCACTGGCCGCCCTGCTGCATGACTTGGGCAAAGCCACCCAGGCGTTTCAGTCCCGATTGAGAAACCCCGGACTGCGGGAGCGCAACCATTACCGGCACGAATGGGTGTCTGTGCGGTTGTTCCAGGCCTTTGTGGGCACCGACGACGACGCAACCTGGCTGGCCCGCCTGGCGGCCTGTGCCGACGCGCCAACAGATGCTCGCGCATTTGAAGCCCTGTGGCTGGACCACAAGGGCGGGCGCTTGTTGCGTGACGGGCTGGATGAGCCAGCGGCCAAGCAGAACCTGCCGTTTGCCGCTCTGGCCCACGCCCCCCTGGCCCAGGCCGTGGCATGGCTGGTGTTCACGCACCACCGCTTGCCCTGCCTGCCTGTCAAACAGCCCGATGGCTCTTGCGATGACGACATGGATGCCCAGCGCACCGAATATCGACGCTTTGGCGCTCGTCCCAACTCGGTGAACGCCGCTGACCTGGAAGACGTGCTGGCCCGCATCAGTGCCGACTGGAACGAGCCCCGTGAGAAAGACGTGTCCACCGCCACCGTCGAAACGCACTGGCACTTTCCGCATGGCCTGCCAGTGACCATGCCCGCCTGGCGCAAACAGGCCGCCCGCTACGCCGACAAGCTGCTGGCGTTGTCGCAACGCCCGGCCAGCGGCCCGGTGCTTCTGCACGACCCATTTGCCATGCACGTCTCCCGCCTGTGTCTGATGCTGGCCGACCACCACTACTCCAGCCTCAGCGACGAGGTGAAGCGTCGGCCCTACCTCAACGCGGCCTACCCCCTGTATGCCAACACTTGGCGTGGCGACACCAAAAACAATAGCTACAGTTCTTTGACAGAAAAGCGCGGGGGTCCAGTTTTCAATCAAACCTTGGATGAGCACTTGCTGGGCGTGCAGGCCCATGCCACGCTGGTGGCACGCTCGCTGCCCAGCCTGGCGCACAGCCTGCCCGCGCTTGCGAACCACAAGCCACTGAAGAAGCGCAGCACCAACGACCGGTTTGCCTGGCAAGACAAGGCCGCCGATCTGGCTGCCCGCGTGCAAGCCAAGGCAGCGGTGCAAGGGGCCTTCATCGTCAACATGGCCTCCACCGGTTGTGGCAAAACACTGGGCAACGCCCGCATCATGAACGCGCTGGCAGACCCGGCCAGAGGCATGCGCTGCGCGTTTGCCATGGGGCTGCGCACGCTCACGTTGCAAACAGGGCGGGTGTTTCAAAACGAGCTGGTCCTGAACGACGAGCAACTGGCCATCCAGGTGGGCGGTGCCGCCAGCCGGGCCTTGTTTGACCATTGGGAGCAGCAGGCCGAAGACACGGGTTCCGCCTCCAGCCGCCCCCTGATGGATGAAACCGACACTGTGCATTGCGAAGGCAACGACCAGCACCCGTTGCTCCAACGCCTGACGGACGATGCCAAAACCAGGGCCTTGATTGCCGCGCCCGTGCTGGTTTGCACCGTGGACCACCTCACCCCCGCCACCGAAAGCCTGCGCGGTGGCCGCCAGATCGCGCCCATGCTGCGCCTGCTGACGGGCGACCTGGTGCTGGATGAACCCGACGATTTCGACATGGCCGACCTGCCCGCCCTCACACGGCTGGTGCATTGGGCAGGCTTGCTCGGCAGCCGCGTGCTGCTGTCGTCTGCCACCTTGCCGCCTGCGTTGGTGGAGGGGCTGTTTTTGGCTTACCGCGCCGGTCGTGAGGTGTACCAACGGCACCGCAGCCAACGGCCCGGCGAGCCGGTGGACATCTGCTGCCTGTGGATCGACGAGGCGTTGCCGCCCATTGAGAAAGAGTGTGCGGATGGCGCAGCCTTCCGCGACGCACACACCCAGTACGCCCACAAGCGTGTGGACAAGCTGGCGCAAGCCGAAACGCGCCGTCTGGCCCAATTGGTTTCGTTGCCCGACACCTGGCACAGCCTGAACGAGGCCGAGCGGCGCACTGACTTCGCCCGTCTGGTGTTGGAACAAGCCTGGCAACTGCACCAACAACCTCACAACCACAGCATCGACACCGCCACAGGCAAATGCGTGAGTCTGGGCCTGATCCGCATGGCCAACATCGCCCCGCTGTACGACGTGGCGCTGGCCATCTACCAGCAAGGTGCACCGGCCCCCGGTGTGCATGTGCACCTGTGCGTGTACCACTCACAGTTCCCGCTGCTGCTGCGCTCGGCCATTGAGCGGCAGCTCGACACACTGCTCAACCGCCGCCAAGACAAAGACGGGCAAGACCCAGCGTTTCAGCGCCCAGCTTTGCGGGCCTTGATCGATGCACATCCCGAGCCGCACCACCTGTTCATCGTGCTGGGCAGCCCTGTGACCGAGGTGGGCCGCGACCACGACTACGACTGGGCCGTGGTCGAGCCCTCATCCATGCGCTCGCTCATCCAGTTGGCCGGGCGTGTGCGGCGGCATCGGACAAGTGCCGTGGGTGGGGTCAATCTGGCGGTGCTGGACAGCAACCTGCGTGCATACGAAGCACAGTCGGGCAAGGCCGCCTTTTGCAAGCCGGGGTTTGAAATGGACCAACAGCCGTTTCAACTGAAATCACACCGCATGGCCGACTTGATGGCGCGGGAGATGAACGGTGCCGCGAAATGGGCCGTGGATGCACAACCCCGCATCGCCATGACCCGCGACAAGCTATACCCCAGCCGCTACCTGGTGGACCTGGAGCATGCCCGCATGCACGACAGCATGCTGCCCCGCCCGGACGGAGCCACATCCACCACCGCACCGCTGCGCGCGGCCAGCCTGCACTGGGCACACCCCGGCCACCTGTGGCTCACGGGCCTGCTGCCGCAGTACCAACGGTTCCGCTACGACCCGCTGCAGCGCATCGACGTGGCCCTGCTGCCCGATGACGAGGGTGAACGGCTGGAGTTGTACCGGGTGCAAGACGGTTCACAGCGCGGCGACAAGCTGTATGTGCCCGTGCAAGGCAGCCTGTGCAGCCCGGTGCCCGAGAGGCACCTGGCATCGACCAGCGTTTCTGCTTGGCCGCAAGTGAACCTGATGGATGAATTGACCGCCCTGGCACAGGAGCGGGGAATGTCGCTGTACGACTGCGCAAAACGCTATGCCACCGCCAGCCTTCCCGAAAGCCGGGACGGTTGGCGGTGGCATGCGCTCTTGGGCTTTACGAAGAACCTCTGAGCTGCCTATGCGGCAGTGAATCGACAGCCAAATTTTCGAGCTGACTTTTCTGAGCTGTTTGTTCAACAGGCATTGCAAAGATAGCACGGCGCATCTAAGATTGCGCATGGTGGAGCACATTTGACTACGTCAAAATTTTCTAGATGACTGGTTAAACTCTGCAAAATCAAAGAAAACCGTGGTGCAAGTACCAGTTGCACCACGGTTGATTCAGCAACGTGCTTTGAGGCACCAACCCAGAAAGTGAGGTCACAGTGGACAGCTTCCACGCCCCAAGAAGAGCTTTGGCGGCCATCTAGCCGTTTCATCACCGCCCCGGTTGGCTTTGTGCTGACCGGGGAAATTTTATCTTTCAACCCCTTCGGAAAGGTATTCCCCATGTCTGGAGCCCCGGCAACAGGTGGCCATGCCAGCTACCGAGCGGCCATCGGTGCGTTCTTGCAAGAACGACTGCAAGCCAAGCTCGACAAGCTCAAGCCTGACGATCCCCAACGTGACGAAGCCATTGCTTCGTTTGCACACGATGTGTGGCTGGCCAGCGCAGCCAAGCGCGTGGAACAGATCCAGGCCGTCACCCACTCCCTCAAACCCATCCACCCCGATGCAAGGGGCACCAACCTTTACGCCGAGCCCACACAACTGCCCCCACTGGCCGAACTGGGCAGCCATGCGCTGGGGGCACAGTTTGTGGGTGATGTGGTCGGCAATGCCGCAGCATTGGATGTGTACAAGTTCCTCAAACTGCAGGTGAACGGGCGCAGCCTGCTCACCGCCTTGCTGGCACAGGATGCCGATGCGCTGGCGGCACTGCACGCCGACCCCCAGCAGGCCCAGGCGCTGCGCGATGCTTTTGTGTCGCTCACCCAGCCCCGCGATGAAGCGCCCAGCAGCCACACCCTGGCCAAGCAGCTCTACTGGCTGCGGGGAAGCGATGCCTGCGCCGATGGCGACTACACGCTGCTGGCCCCGCTGTACGCCACCTCACTGGCCCATGCCGTGCATGCCCAGGTGCAGGAAGACCGTTTTGGCGAAGCCAACAAGGCTGCCCGCCAAGCCCGACGCGAGCGGAAAGCCCACGATGGGGTGTGCCACGACTACCCCGGTTTGGCCGTGCAGAACATGGGCGGCACCAAGCCGCAGAACATCAGCCAACTCAACAGCGAGCGCCGGGGCATGAACTACCTGCTTTCGTCGCTGCCACCGCAGTGGCAGGCCAGTGCGGTGCGGTTGCCAGTGCATGCAGATTCTGTGTTTGAGCGGCTGTTCATCGCCCGCCCCGACGTGCGCCGCACCGTGCGGGCGCTGCGGCAGTTTCTGGGGGCGGAGCCTGAGCCCAACTTGGCCACGCGCCAGCACCGCGAGGCACTGATCGACACCTTGCTGGACGAGTTGGTGTCTCTGGCGGCCGAGTTGCAGCAATTGCTGCCCCCGGGCTGGACTGTGCATGACCCAGACAAACGGTTTGCCCAGTTGAATCGTGCCGAACAGCTTTGGTTGGACCCCCTGCGTGCGGAGCTGCCCGACCAGGCCGACTTTGCCGGAGAGTGGTTGCACATGGATTGGCCTGCTGCCATTGGCAAACGCTTTGCCAACTGGTTGAACAACCAGCTGGACGGCAAGTTGCCGGTGGGCGAAGCCGAAGCACGAGAGTGGAAGAAAGCGCTGCTGACCGATGAAGACGGCTTCAAGCAGCAATTGCGCGAATGGCGCAGCAAGCTGGATGCGCCGCACCACATCCCCATCCGCAAAACGCACGACGAGTTGACCCCAGCACAGGGAGCGGACGCATGAGCCCGTTGCAAACCCCATCCCAACCCCAGGCCATTCTCGTCCTGCCCCACCTGCGCATCCAGAACGCCAATGCCATTGCCAGCCCGCTCACGCACGGGTTTCCGTCCATCACCGCGTTTACCGGGCTGATGTGGGCGCTGGAACGCAAGCTGGCCCAGTCTGACGTGCCACTGCGCCTGCATGGGGTGGGCGTGGTGTGCCACCACCACCAGGAACAGGTGTACGGCCCAGGGCACCTGCATGCGCCCTTTGAATTCAACCTGCCCCGCAATCCGGTGGACAAAGACGGCAACACCGCCGCCATCGTGGAAGAAGGCCGCATGCACCTGCAAATCACGCTGGTGCTGGCCGTGTCCGAAAAACGCAGTCCCGGCAAGCCGCCTGCGCTGGTGCAAGGCAACGAAGATCAGTGGGCCGAGTGGGCTGGCGTGGCAGGCCACACGCTGGCGGGCATGCGCGTTGCGGGTGGCAGTGTGCTGCCCACCCGTCCCGTACCGGGCAAGCGGGTAAGGCCCTGGATGGCCCTGGTGCCCGAAGACCCCGTTGCCGCTGCCCAGGCTTTCCGCAACTGGCGCAGGCAATGGTTGCCCGGCTTCGCCCTGGTGGGGCGCGACGACCTACTGGCCCAGCGCTTGCAGCACCTGCGCACCCAACAGCCCGATGCTTCGCTGCTGGATGCCTGGC
>DASUON010000233.1:0-8054 GCA_036276615.1 Burkholderiaceae bacterium | reverse complement strand
GAACAGATGCGCCCCCACACCACCAAGCCGCTGCTGGTGTACCCCAACTCCGGCGAGCACTACGACGCCACCCACAAGACCTGGCATGGCGACGCCAGCGCATCGCACTTTGCCGACCAGGCCCGCCAATGGCATGCGCGTGGGGCCCGGCTGATCGGCGGCTGCTGCCGCACCCGCCCGGACGACATCCAGGCCATCTTCCACTGGGCCCACAGCAGCCTGCCCGCGGCCTGACACCGGCCACCCCGCCAGCGGTGGGGTCTTGGCCCTCAGCCTTTGCCCAGCCCGTGCTTGCGGATCTTGTCGGCCAAGGTGGTCTTGGGCACGCGCAGGGCCCGGGCCGTCTGCACCACGTTGCCCGCGTGCCGTTTGAGGGCGTCGGCAATCAGGCCACTTTCGAACCGGTCCACCATGTCGGTCAGGGACACGTCCGCCTCCGGTGCCGCAGCGGCATCGATGCGGGATGGGGGCGACACCCACTGCGGTCCCACCCCCAGCACCAGGGCATCGGCCACGTTGCGCAACTCGCGCAGGTTGCCCGGCCAGTCGTGGGCCATCAGCTGCTGCATCTGGGCCGATGAAATGCCGGGCTGCACCCGCCCGAAGCGGCTGGCGGCCATCAGCATGAAATGCTCCAGCAGCAAGGGAATGTCCTGGCGGCGCTCCCGCAAAGGCGGCAGCTCGATGTTGACCACATTGAGCCGGTAGACCAGGTCGGCCCTGAAGCTGCCTTGCCGGGCTCGGGCCAGCAAATCGTCCTTGGTGGCGGCCACCACCCGCACATCCACCGGCACGCCCTGGTTGGAGCCCAGGCGCTCGATGGAACGCTCCTGCAGCACCCGCAGCAGCTTGACCTGCACGCCCATGGGCATGCTTTCCAGCTCGTCCAGGAACAAGGTGCCGCCGTGGGCATGCTCGATGCGCCCGATGCGCCGCTTCTGCGCCCCGGTGAAGGCTCCGGATTCGTGCCCGAACAACTCGCTGTCCAGCAAGGTGTCGGGCAGCCCCCCACAGTTGAGGGCCACATACGGGGACTGGGCGCGGCGCGAATAGTCGTGCAGCGCCCGGGCCACCACCTCCTTGCCCGTGCCCGTCTCGCCGTGGATGAGCACGTCCACCGGCGAATCGGCCAGTTCCAGCACCAGTTCGCGCAGGCGACGGATGGCCGGGGCGTTACCCACCAGCCGCCCCTCCAAGCCTTCTTGCAGCGACAAGGCGCGCCGCAGCTTGGCCACTTCCAAGGTCAGGCGGCGTTTTTCCAGCGCACGCTGGACCACCTCCACCAGTTGCTCGGCAGAGAACGGCTTGGGAATGAAGTCGTAGGCCCCGCTGCGCATGGCTTCGACCGCCAGTTCCACATTGCCGTGGCCGGTGATCATGATGATGGGCACATCCACGTCCACGTCCCGCACCTCGCTGATGACCGCCAGGCCATCGGCCCCGGGCAGCCGCATGTCGGTGACCACCACCCCGGCCATGCCCGGGCGCAGGTAAGGCAGCAGCGCCTCGGCTGAATCGAAGGCCTTGACCGGAATGTCGGCCAGCTGAAGCGCTTGCACGCAGCCCAGTTGGACGGCGGCATCGTCCTCCACCAAATAGACCGTGAGCGCTGAGTTCATGAGGGGGAATGGGCGGGCATCAGGGGAACCGTGAGGGTGAAGCAGGCCCCACCATCCTCGGCATTCGAGGCGGTGAGGCTGCCCCCGAATTCTGCGGCAATGTCGCGGCTGATCACCAAACCCAGCCCCAGCCCCGCGCCGCTGGCCTTGGTGGTGTAGAAGGGCTGGAAGATGTGGGCCAGGTCGGCCTCGCTCAGGCCCTTGCCAGTGTCACGCACCTGCAAGGTCAGCACGGGCTCAGCGGGATCGGGCCCGGTGTGTGCGGTGATGAGCAATCGGCGCTGCGGAGCCTCGCGCATCGCGTCCAGTGCATTGCCCATCAGGTTGATCAGCACCTGCTCCAGGCGGTTGCCATCACACCAGACCGTCCAGGTGCCCACGGGGCATTGGTTGTCCACCTGCACCTTGTCGTGCTTCAAGCGCAACTGGAACAGGAACAGCGCCCGCTCCACCACCCGCCCGGGGTCGGTGGCTTCGGGGTGGGCTGCCGACTTGCGGGCAAAGCCCTTGAGGGGGTCGATGATGCTGGCCATCTGCCCCACCAGGCGGTCCACGATGGACAGGTTGTCCAAGGCCACCTCTTGTTTGCCCCGGCGCAGAAACTCGGCGGCGTTGCCCGACAGCGTGCGAATGGCCCCCAGGGGCTGGGTCAACTCGTGGGTGATGCTGGCAGCCAGTTGGCCCAGCACCGCCATCTTGCCGGCGTGCACCAGCTCGTCCTGCGCGGCACGCAGGTTCTTTTCGGTCTGCTCACGCTCGGCCACCTCCTTGCGCAACAGGGTGTTGGCATCGGTCAGTTCCTGGGTGCGGCGACCGACCTCCTGCTCCAGCGCGGCGTTGGCCTGTTCCAGCATGTGCTTGGCCACCTGCTTCTGACGCTCGATGCGCCGACGTTGCCCCCAGAACAGCCCCAACAGGATCAGGAAGGCCATGGACACGGCACCCCCCACACCATCGATGAGGGCTTGCTGATGCACCGCTGTCAGGTTGGTGAAGATCAGCACCCGCCAGTCCATGCCATCCAGCGACCGCCCCAGCACCAGGTGACCGGCCTTGCTGGGCACGAGACCCGATGAACGGGTCAAGGCTTGGTCGTGGATGCGCACACGGCCGTTCATGGCTTGGGAATCCTCGTCCACCCGGAGGTCGATGTTCACCGGGAATGGCGGCAAGTGCATGGCGCCGTAGATTCGGGTGAGGTGCAAATCCACACGCTGCTCGGCCGACAGCGGCACGATGGTGGTGTACAGCCACTGGGGCTGGGACGACAGGATGACCACGCGGTTGGCATCGGCCACCAAGGCCGAGGAACCCAGCATGTCCCAGGTCTGGTCCAACGCCCCCAGCGAAATTTTGATGGCGGCCACCCCCACCACCCGGGCCCCTTCATGGATGGGGTGAGACACAAAATAACCGGCCTGGCCACCACTGCCAATGGCGAAATGGCGTGTGGCACGCCCCGCCAGTGCCTCCAGGTAGTAGGGACGGTGGGACACGTCCTCACCCAGTCGGCTGTCGTCAGGCTGGGTGCCGTTGCTGGAGGCTCGGACCACCCCCCGTTCGTCCATCACGAACACGGCTTCACTGCCCAGATGGGCGTTGAGCCGCACCAGGTAATGGTTGGCCTCGGCCACCCGGGCCGGAACGGGGTTGTGCAACATGTGCACCACCACCGGGTTGAGCTGGATGGTGGCGGGCACGGGTTCCAGCCGACGCACATGCGCTTCCACCACCGAGGCAAACAAATCCAAACGACTGTTGGTGGCCTGGCGCAAAGCCTCTGTCCCGCGGGCGTGGCTGCGCTGATAGACCCCGTAACCACAGACCGCCACCACCACCACACCCGCCAGCAAGACCAGGAAACGCCACACCGTCCCCCGCATGCGCAACGGGGCTTGAGCGGCAGAGACCTCCATGGCGTTCAACGAAAGAGACACAAGGGCTATTGAGGGCTGTGCAACCGGAACGAGGCCACCGAAGCCACCAACCGATGGGCCTGCTCGTTCAGCGAATCGGCCGCCGCAGCGGACTGTTCAACCAGCGCAGCATTCTGCTGGGTGACCTGATCGAGCCGGATGATGGCCCCGTTGACGACGCTGATGCGCTCACTTTGCTCGGTCACGGCAAGGGTGATGTCGCCAATGGTGTCACACACGCGTTGAACACTCTCCACGATTTCGGTCATGGTGCTGCCCGCCGCCTGCACGAGCCGCGCACCCGCATCCACCCGGGTCACGCTGCTGTCGATGAGGCCCTTGATTTCACGCGCGGCCTCGGCACTGCGTTGCGCCAGGCTGCGCACCTCCCCCGCCACCACGGCAAACCCGCGCCCCTGCTCACCCGCCCGGGCCGCCTCCACCGCCGCATTGAGCGCGAGGATGTTGGTCTGGAAGGCAATCCCGTCAATCACGCCAATGATGTCGGCAATCTTGGCCGAACTGGTGTGGATCTCGGACATGGTGGACACCACCTCGGCCACCACCGAACCGCCCCGCCGCGCCACGTCAGACGCCGAGGTCGCCAACTGGTTGGCCGCATGGGCCGAAGTGGCGGAATGCTGCACATTGGCCGTGAGTTGCCCGATGACATCGGCAGCCTGCTGGAGGTTGGCGGCCGCCTGTTCGGTGCGTCGGCTCAGGTCCATGTTGCCGGTGGCCACCTCGCTGCACGCGGTCTCGATGCTGTCCGCGCTGGCCCTCACTTCGCCGACGATGCGGCGCAAGGCCTCGGTCATCTGTTGCAGCGATTGCAAGGTGCGTGCGGCCTCGTCGTGACCGGTGGCGTCCACGTCATGCGCCAAGTCCCCTGACGCAATGCGCATGGCCTGGGATTGCGCCGCCGCCATGGGCTGGACGATGGAGCGGCTGACCGCCAAAGCCACCCCCACCCCCACCAACAGGGCACCGGTCAGCACCACGGCCAGGGTGATGCCCACCGCCTGGACCCGCTGCGACACCCGCACCTCGATGTCCACCGCGGTGTCGTCCACCCGCTTCTGAAGGGCCGCCAGCCCTTGCTCCATGTGGACGAACGCGCCATTCACCGGCCCCATGGCCTCGGTGGCCTCTTTCACATCTGGAAAACTGCCCTTGACCAGGCTGCGGTGGAACGCCTCATAAGCCTCGCGATAGGCCTGCAGAGCGCGACCCAAAGCCTGAACCCCGTCTTGTGCTTCGGGGGAATCCATCAAGACCGTCAGAGCGGCCACTTCGTGACCGCTGTCCGCCAAGGCTGCGTCCCAGCTCTTTTTGTAACCCTCGATGGCGGTGTTGTCCAGGTTGTTGGCCACCATGCTCTGCTCGGCCACCCGGGCCCTCAGCAGGGCCCGCAGCGCGTGGTCTGAGTGACGTTGCAGGGCATTGACCTGACCCGTGATGCGCTCCAAGCCATTGAGCGCACTGACCACGCCAAACCCGCCCACCCCGGCGACCGCAAACACCAGCACAAGCACCAGGCCAAAAGCTGCCAGAAGCCGATTTCGAATGGACAGTTGAGGCATGGCGGACTCAGTGCTGGAGGATCTTGGACAGGAACTCCTTGGCCCGGGGGGAACGTGCGTCCGGGTGGCCAAAGAACTCTGTCTTGGGACAGTCCTCCACGATGCGACCGGCGTCCATGAAGATCACCCGGTGGCTCACCCGCTTGGCAAAGCCCATTTCGTGGGTCACACACATCATGGTCATGCCCTCGTTGGCCAGCTGCACCATCACGTCCAGCACCTCGCCCACCATTTCGGGGTCCAGCGCCGAGGTGGGTTCGTCAAACAGCATGACGATGGGGTCCATGCTGAGCGCACGCGCAATGGCCACACGCTGCTGCTGCCCACCGGACAGCTGGCCGGGGAACTTGTCCTTGTGCGCCATCAGGCCCACCCGGTCCAGCATCTTCAGGCCGCGAGTCTTGGCGTCGTCCAGGCTGCGCCCCAGCACCTTCACCTGGGCCAGGGTCAGGTTCTCGGTGACCGACAGGTGGGGAAACAGCTCGAAGTGCTGAAACACCATGCCCACGTGGCTGCGCAGCTTGGGCAGGTTGGTCTTGGGGTCGGCGATGCTGATGCCGTCGACCACGATGTCGCCCTTCTGGAAAGGCTCCAGCGCATTGACGGTCTTGATGAGGGTGGACTTGCCCGAACCCGACGGGCCACAGACCACCACCACCTCCCCCTTGTGGATGGTGGTGGAGCAGTCGGTCAGCACCTGAAAGCTGCCGTACCACTTGGAAACGTTCTTGATTTCAATCATGGGGTGCTCTCCGAACCTTCAGCGAATGATGGCAATCTTCTTTTGCAGCCGACGCACCAGCATCGACAGCGAGAAACAAATGGCGAAATAGACCACAGCCGCCACCAGGTAGGCTTCCACCGGGCGGTTGAAGTTCTTGCCCACCACCTCAAAACCCTTGAGGAGGTCATAGGCACCAATGGCGTACACCAGCGAAGTGTCCTGGAACAGCACGATGGTTTGCGTCAACAGCACCGGCAGCATGTTGCGAAACGCCTGGGGCAACACCACCAGCTTCATGGTCTGGGCATAGGTCATGCCCATGGCATACCCGGCAAACACCTGGCCACGCGGCACGCTCTGGATGCCCGCGCGCATGATTTCGGAGTAGTAGGCCGCCTCGAACACCGTGAACGTGATGATGGCCGACAGCTCGGCCCCCATGGGCTGGCCGATCAGCAATGGAATCAGCAGGAAGAACCACAGGATGACCATCACCAGCGGAATGGAGCGCAGCGTGTTGACGTAAAACGACGCCGGGGCCACCAGCCACGGGCGCCCGGACAGGCGCATCAGCGCCAGCACCGTGCCCAGCGCAATGCCCCCCACCATGGCCACCAAGGTCAGCTGGATGGAAAACAGCAAGCCCTTGAGGACAAAACTGGACAGGACCGACGCGTCCAGAAACGAAAAATCCACCACCATGTCAGTGCCCCCCCGTGCCGGGCACATGCACCCGGTGTTCGATGACCAATGCCAAACGGTTGATCACAAAGGCCGAAATGAAATACAGCCCGGTGACCGCCAGGTACACCTCGATGCCCCGCGAGGTTTCCTCCTGCGCCTGCATGGCAAACAGGGTCAGTTCGGAAATGGACACCGCAAAGGCCACCGATGAGTTCTTGATGATGTTCATGCTCTCGCTGGTCAGCGGCGGGATGACGATGCGAAACGCCATGGGCAGCAGCACATAGCGGTAGGTCTGGGGCAAGGTCAGCCCCATGGCCAGACCGGCGTAGCGCTGGCCACGCGGCAGGCTCTGGATGCCCGCACGAACCTGCTCCGCAATGCGGGCCGACGTGAAAAAGCCCAGGGCCAGCACCACCAGCACAAAGCTGGGCACCCCTTTGAGCACCGGCACCAGGGCCGGCAGCACGTGGTACCAAAGAAACACCTGCACCAGCAGCGGAATGTTGCGAAACAACTCGGTCCACACATTGCCAACGGCCACCAGCGCCTTGCTGGGCGTGGTGCGCAGGATGCCGATGAGAGACCCCACCCCCAGCGCCACCACCAGCGCCAGCAGGGCCACCGACAGCGTCCACCCCCACGCCGACACCAGCCAATCCAGGTAGGTGATGCTGCCACCCTTGCCGAAACAAGCGGGGGCCACCTCACCGTCGATGGTGTCCTTGCAGAACACCTGCCAATCCCATGAGCTCATGGCGAAATCCTTGATCAAGAAGAAACAACCCGGGCGTGAGGAGCGCTTACTTCTTGGCGTACTCTTCCATGGGCTTGTCGTTGGGGGTGGCCCATGCGGCCTTGGTGTTTTCGTTGGCGGGCATGCCCACCTTGGTGTTGGCCGGCGGAATGGGCTGTTCAAACCACTTGGTCCACAGCTTGGCGATGTCGCCCGACTTCATCATGGCCTTGATGGAATCGTCCACCGCTTTCTTGAAGGCCGCATCGTCCTTGCGGAACATGATGGCAATGGGCTCCACCGACAACACCTCGCCCACCACCTTGAAATCGGCCGGGTTCTTGGCCTTGGCGATGCTGCCTGCCAGGATGGCACCGTCCATCACGAACGCGTCGGCACGACCGGACTCCAGCAGCAGGAAGCTGTCGGCGTGGTCCTTGCCAAACACCTCTTCAAAATCCACGCCATTGGCACGTTCGTGCTTGCGCAACGTTTGCACCGAGGTGGTCCCGGTGGTGGTGGCCACCTTCTTGCCGGCCAGCTGGTTGATCGAGGTGATGCCCGAATTGGCCTTGACCGCGATGCGCACTTCTTCCACGAAGGTGGTCACGGCAAAGGACACGTCCTTCTGGCGCGTGGCGTTGTTGGTGGTGGAGCCGCACTCGATGTCCACGGTGCCGTTCTGCGTGAGGGGAATGCGGTTTTGCGAGGTCACGGGCTGGTACTTGATGTCCAGCTTGGCCAAGCCCAACTGCTTCTGGATGTCGGCCAGCACGCGTTGGCAGATTTCAA
>DASUON010000232.1:0-3337 GCA_036276615.1 Burkholderiaceae bacterium | reverse complement strand
TGGAGGGCAAAAACACTTCAAATCCTGGCGAGGCCGACCCCGCCGCCACGCCCCCGTGGACGCTGCGCGACCTGGCCGAATCCCTGCGCCACCCCGTGCGCACCCACTTCCGCCGCCGCCTGGGCATCCACTTCGACGCCGACGAAGGCGACACCCCGGACGAAGAACCCTTCGCACTCGACGGCCTGCAACGCCACGCCCTGCTGCGCGACGCGCTGGACGAGCTGGCCACCGACCCCCACCCCCAGCCCGCCACCGTGCAAGCTTGGCTGCACCGCGCCCACCGCGCCGGACGCCTGCCCCTGGGTGCCCCCGGCCAATGGCTGCAAGCCCAGCTGCTGCCCACCCTCACCCAGGCGTGGACCGCCTGGCAGCGCGTGTCACAGGCCAGCCCCCAGGCCGCTGAACGGCTGGCGCTGCACTGGCCGCCCGCGCCGTCCCTGTCTGCCCCATCGGCTCCATCAGCCCCTTCCGCCCGTTCCGCCCCGCAGTCCGTCACCGTGCTGGACTGGATCGACGGCCTGCACCACCCCGACCCCGCCAGCCCCGCCTGGGCCGCGCTGTGCGCCACCTGGCCCGAGCTGTCGGTCCTGGGGGCGCAGCACACCGTGTGCCGCTGGCGCGACCCCTCCCGCGTGCTCAAACAACCCCTGGGCAAAACCCCCAAGGCCGACCCCGCCCGCCTGCTGACCGTGTGGCTGCGCAGCCTGGCCCTCTCGGCCACCGCGGCCACCCCCCAGCACGCCCACCTGCTGTGGGTGGCGCAAGACGCCACCCTGCTGGTGCGCCCGCTGCCCCGCCCCGAGGCCGAACACACGCTGGACCGCCTGCTGGCCCACGCCGCCCAAGCCCAACACGCCCCGCTGCCGCTGCCCCCCCGCACCGCACTGGCCCTGGTGCAGGCCCGCGCCGAGGCCGGGGAAGACCCGGGGACCCACGCCCCCCCACTGCCCCTGGCCCGCCTGCGCACCGCCTACGAAGGCAGCCCCGACCTCCCCGGTGAGGGGCAAGACCCGTACTGGTCCCGCTGCTACCCCGACCTGGACGCCCTGCTGGCCGACGGCCAACTGGTCGCGCTCGCCCCCGGCCTGTGGGGGCCGCTGGTGGACTGGGCGCAGCAGCAGGTGGCCGTGTGGCCGCATGCCCCAAACCCTGACGACGCCGATGCGCCGGAGGCCCACGCATGAGCCCCCACGCCCTGGACCTGTGGCAACTGCCCCTGCGCGGCAGCCGCCTGATCGAAGCCAGCGCCGGCACCGGCAAGACCTGGACCCTCTCCGCCCTGGTGGTGCGCCTGGTGCTGGGGGATGGGGAGGATGAAGTCGCACCCCCCCGGCCCCTGCTGCCGTCCGAAATCCTGGTGATGACCTTCACCCGCGCCGCCACCCGCGAGCTGACCGACCGCATCCGCGCCCGCCTGGTCCAAGCCGCCCGCGTGCTGCGCAACGAGCCCGACGCCCCCACGCTGATGGCCCGCGACCCCTTTCTGGCCCAGCTCTCCGCCCGCTACCCCGGCGGCGACCCCGAGCCCAAGCCCGAGCCCGCGCCGGGCCGCAACCGTTCCATGGCCGCCTGGCGGCTGGCGTTGGCCGCCGACGCCATGGACGAGGCCGCCATCTTCACGCTGGACGCCTGGTGCCAGCGCGTGCTGCGCGAGCACGCCTTCGACAGCGGCCAGCTGTTCGACGAAACCCTGGTGGCCGACGAACAGGCCCTGTTGCGTCAGGCCGTGCAAGACCACTGGCGACGCCACCTCTACCCGCTGCCGCCCGAGCAGTTCGGGGCCTTGCAGGCCGCCTGCCCCGGCCTGCGCTCGGTGGACGCGCTGCTGGACGACGTGACCCGCCTGCTCAACGCCCCTGTGCCCGTGCTGTGGCCCGGGGCCTCGCCTGCCGAGGCCGAGCAGCCGCTGTCCACCCTGTGGACCCGCGCCCAGGCCCAACGCCGCGCCGCCCTGGCCGATGTGCAGCGCCCCTGGCAAGCCCTGGCCCAGGCCCTGTTGGACTGGCTGGCCGACCAGACCAGCACCCACAAAGCCCATTGGGATGGCCGCAAGTTCGCCGCCCGCAACGTGCTGGGCTGGGCGCAAACCCTGCACGACTGGGCCCATGCCGCCCCCGAAGCGTTGGCCACCGCCGCCGCTGTCGGCCCCGCCCTCACCGACGCCGCCCGCCACCGCTTCACGTCCGAGGGCTTGTTGGCCGCCCGCAAGGAATCCGCCCCGCCGCTGCACCTCCCCGAGCCCGTGGCCCAGGCGCTGGACGCCCTGCAACGCCTGGACGCCGAGCTGGCTGCCTTGCCCGACCCCAGCGCCGTGGTGCGGGCGCATGCCGTGCACCACGTGGGCCAGCGCGTGGCCCAGCTCAAGGCCCAACGCGGCCAGTTCGGTTTTGCCGATTTGCAGCAGCGCCTGGACGCCGCGCTGGCCCGCCCCGGCAGCGGCGAGCGGCTGCGCGAGCACATCCGCCACCGCTACCCGGTGGCGCTGATCGACGAGTTCCAGGACACCTCGCCCCTGCAATACCGCCTGCTGGACCGCCTGTACCGCGTGGCCGACAACGACCCGCACACCGCGCTGCTGCTCATCGGCGACCCCAAGCAGTCCATCTACGGTTTTCGCGGGGCCGACATCCACAGCTACCTGCACGCCCGCCGCGCCACCGAAGGTCGCCACCATGTGCTGGACACCAACCACCGCTCCAGCGCCGCCATGGTGGCCGCCGTCAACCACCTGTTCGGCTGGCGCGAACAGAACGCCTGTGGCTCCGGTTCTGCCCAAGGCCCCGGCGCGTTCCGCATGCGCCCGCCGGGCGAGGCCGATTCCCCGCTGCCCTTCTGGCCCGTGCAGGCCCAGGGCCGGCCTGAGGTGTGGACCGTGGGCGGCCAGCCCGCCCCGGCGCTGACCCTGGTGCACGACCTGCAAGCCGCCGGGTCCGACGCCCACCGCCGCGCCTACGCCCAGCGCTGCGCCGAACAGGTGGTGGCCTGGCTGTCCGACCCCGGCACCGGCTTTGCCACTCCTGCGGCACCCTCCGCGGACCGCGCCCCTTTCAAACGCCTGCGCCCGGCGGACATTGCCATCCTGGTGCGTACCGGCACCGAGGCTGCCGCCGTGCGCCACGCGCTGCACCGGCGGGGTGTGGCGTCGGTGTACCTGTCTGACCGCGACAGCGTGTTCCAAAGCCCCGAGGCGACGGACCTGCTGCACTGGCTGCGGGCCGTGGCCCAGCCGCGCGACGTGCGCCTGGCCCGCGCCGCGCTGGGCACCCGCCTGGCCTCGCTCAGCCACGCCCAGCTGCTGCACCTGGCCACCGACGACGACGCGCTGGACGCCCGC
>DASUON010000231.1:0-7827 GCA_036276615.1 Burkholderiaceae bacterium | reverse complement strand
CGGCCAGCTTGGCGGCGGTGGTGGTCTTGCCCACCCCGGGGGCACCGATCAGGGCGACCACCCCCCCTTCGTCACAAATGCTGGTGGCGCTTTCGGCGGTTTTGAGGTTGCGGGCCAACACGTCCATGACCCAGCGAACGGCCTCGGCAGGACCGGCCTCGGTGGGCATGCGTTCCAGCACACTGCGCACCAGGGCGGGGCTGTAGCCCGCACGAATGAGCTTGAGCATGAGGTTGGACTGCAAGGGGTTGTTGCGCGACGTGCCCAGCCAAGCCAGCATGTTGAAGCGGTCTTCAATCATGTCCTTGAGTGCGGACAGCTCGTTGGCGATGTTGCCCCCCTGGGGCGCAGCCGTCAGCGGCACATCGGCAGGAGGCATCACCATGGCAGCGCTCCAGTCCGCCGCAGCGGCAGCACGAGCGACGGGGCGTGGTGACTCCATGCCAGGCTCCTGCGCCATTTCGCGGGTCATGATGGGTGCTGGAGCCGCTGCACGGGGAGCCGACACCATGGGCTCCGCAGCAACCATCCGCTCGGGCACGGCGCGGCGCGGCGCTTGCGCCACAGGGGCGGGAACAGCCGCCGTGGCACGACCTTCCAGTTCTTCCTTGCGACGCTTGAGCATGCGCTCGCGCACATAGTCCTGGAATGACAGGGTGCTCATGGCCATGGTCTCGGTGTCGCGCTCGACACTGGTGCTGCGTTCCAGGGCCTTGGGCGACGTCACGGCCGCAGAGGGTCCGGACAGACGGGCGCGCTCGGCAAACGAGGGCTGGGGCGGGCCTGTTCCACGGGTTGGGCCGCCACGGAAGTGGATGCGCCGACCGGCAGACTGGACAGGTTCTCCTCGGTGGTGGCCACCACCTCAAAGCCGTTGGCGGTGGCGCGGCTGGACAGGATCACGGCGCTGTCACCAAAGGCGGCACGGGCCTTGGCCATGGCTTCACGCGAAGTGGGTGCGAGAAAACGCTGGATGTTCATGATGCGTTACCTCCGAGGATCGGTCCGATGCGGATGAGATGGGTGTCTGGGATTTCGCTGTGCGCCAGCACTTGCAGGCGCGGAGCGGCACGGCGCATGAGGCGCGCCATGGCAGAACGGATGGCATCAGGCACCAGCAGGCAGGCGGGCACGCCGCTTTCTTCCTGCTTGTTGGCGACCTGAGCGGCAGATTGGGAGAGCATGTCGGCCACGCCAGGGTCCAGCGCCGCACCGCCATTGCCGCCCAGGGCCTGCACCAGCAAGCGCTCCAGGTTGGGGTCGATGGCAATGACTTCCAGTTCCTTGGCGGGGCCGTAGATCTGCTGAACGATGGCCGGTGCCAGGGAAACACGCACACGGCGGGCCAGTTCGGCCGCATCAGAGACACCCGCAGCGGCATGCTCGGCCAGCGTCTCGATGATGGTGCGCATGTCACGGATGTTCACAGACTCGTCCAGCAGCAGCTGGAGCACTTTCTGGAACGTGGCAATGGACACCATTTTGGGTACGACCTCTTCAATCAATTTGGGCGCCAGCTTGGCCACGTGATCCACCAGTTCCTGGGTCTCCGTGCGGCTGAGCAACTTGGCTGCCTGGACTTGCATCAAGTGTGACAAATGGGTGGCCAGTACAGTCTCTGAATCAACCACCGTAAAACCGGCCATTTGTGCGCTCTCCTTCTGACGTTCGTCGATCCAGTGCGCAGGCAGGCCAAAAGCGGGGTCGGTGGTGGGGGTGCCAATCAAGGGCGTGGTGATGCCACCCGGGTTGATGGCCAGGAACATGCCAGGGAACACCTCACCATCGCCCACCACCACGCCACGCAGAGTGATGCGGTAGGCGCTGGGACGCAGTTCCAGGTTGTCACGCACATGCACGGCGGGGGGCAGGAAACCCACTTCCTGCGCAAACTTCTTGCGCACCCCTTTGATGCGGGACAGCAGGTCACCCTGGCGGGTCTTGTCCACCAGCGCAATCAGGCGGTAACCCAGCTCCAGACCCAGCAGGTCCACGGGCTGCATGTCGTCCCAGGTGGCTTCGCCGTCGTTGGCCGGGGCGGCTGGAGCCGGGGCAGGCTCCGGTGTCGGCTTGGCTTTTTCGCGGGCCAGCCACCAGGCCCAACTGCCCAGCGTCACCGCGAACATCAAGAACACCAGGTGCGGCATGCCGGGAATGATGCCCAGCATGCCCATCACACCCGCGGTGATGCCCATCACGCGGGGCGAGTCGAACACCTGCTCGGCAATCTGGCGACCCAGGTCGTCGTCCTTGCCCACCCGAGACACCACCATGGCAGCGGCCACAGAGATCAGCAGCCCGGGGATCTGTGCCACCAACGCATCACCCACGGCCAGCAGGATGTAGCTGTTGGCGGCATCACCCGCCGTCAGGTTGTGCTGCAACATGCCAATGGCAAAGCCACCGATGATGTTGATGAACAGGATCAGGATGCCGGCGATGGCGTCGCCCCGCACAAACTTGGCAGCACCGTCCATGGCACCGAAGAAGCCCGCCTCGTCGCCCACTTCGCTGCGGCGGCGCTTGGCTTCCTTTTCGTCAATCAGACCGGCGTTCAGGTCGGCATCGATGGCCATTTGCTTGCCGGGCATGGCGTCCAGGGTGAAGCGAGCGGACACTTCGGCAATGCGCTCCGAGCCCTTGGTCACCACGATGAAGTTGATGACCACCAAAATGGCAAACACGATCAGGCCCACGGCAAAGTTGCCCCCAATCAGGAAGTGGCCAAAGGCTTCGATCACGGCCCCCGCGGCCCCTGGGCCGGTGTGCCCTTCCATCAGCACCACACGGGTGGACGCCACGTTGAGCGACAGGCGCAGCAGCGTGGTCAACAGCAGCACGGTGGGAAACACCGCAAAGTCCAGCGGGCGGCGCATGTAGGCAGCCACCATCATCACCACCACCGACAGGGCAATGTTGAGCGAAAAGAAGCCGTCCAGCATCCACGAGGGCATGGGCAGCACCATCAGCGCCAACACGGCCATCACCAGGATGGGGGCGGCCAGGCCGGACAAATGGCCCGAGCCTGCTCGCAGCCATTGCTGCGCGGCGAGGATTTGGGGGTTCATGTACGTTCCTCCGGTGCCGCGGCTTTGCGGTCACGTTGGTTGTGCGGGTCGAGCTCGGGTGGCACATGCGGATCGGGTTGGACCGATGGCATGCGACCTTGACCTTGCATGGCGGCTTTGATCTGGTACACGTAGGCCAACACCTGGGCCACGGCGGTGTACAGCGCCTGCGGAATCTCGGTGTTGAGGTCGGCATGGGCATACAACGCCCGGGCCAACTTGGGAGACTGCAGCACAGGAACCTTGCAGTCCTTGGCCACGTCGCGGATCTTGAGGGCCAGCAGGTCTGCACCTTTGGCGATCACCCTCGGTGCGGCCATGGTGGCGTCGTCGTACTGGATGGCCACGGCATAGTGGGTGGGGTTCATCACCACCAAGTCAGCCTGGGGAACCTGGGCAATGCTGTTGCGGTTGGCAATTTCCCGTTGCAAGGCCCGCATGCGCCCCTTGAGTTGCGGACTGCCTTCGGTTTCCTTGTGCTCCTGCTTCACTTCCTGGTGCGACATGCGCAGGCGTTGTTTGTGCAGGAACAACACCATGGGCACATCCACCAGGGCTGTGACCAGCACCACACTCAACAACGTGGCCACGCCCATGGCCAGCCAGTGCCCCATCTGGATCAACCCTGCATCCAAGGGGCGCAGCATGAGGCTGGCAAAGTCCACGAAGTGAGAAGACAGGTACATCCAGCCAATTGAGCTGACCACCGTGGTCAAAGCGGCCAGCTTGGCCACCTCGAACAGCTGCTGCTTGGAAAAAATGCGCCCAAAACCCGAAAGGGGGCTGATCTTGGAAAGATCGGGCATGAGCGGCTTGAGGCTCAGCGTCCATCCACCGGCAGCCACGGTGGCCCCCACCGCGAGGACCAGCACAGCCAACCCCAAGGGCAAGTAGACCAGCAACGCCCCCAACACCCCCTGGGTGAGGTGGCTGCTCATCAGGTCAGATCGCAGCAACGAGGCGTGATCAAACCGCAGCAGGTTGCGCAAGCCGTCCAGCATGCGAGCCGTGCCCATGGAGAACAGGGCCACCAACAAGCTGAACCCCCCGCCCAACACCGCCAGGTTGGACAGCTCCTTGGAGCGCGCAACCTGGCCCTCGTCCCGCGCCTGTTGAAGGCGTCTGTCGGTGGCGGGTAGGTCTTTGTCCTGACTGGAGTCCATGGAAGGCAATGCAGAGTGGGTGCTTGCATTGTCTGACCCGGGTCAGGTTTCTAAAGCGCAAAAAAAGCCGGGTTCACCCGGCTGTTTGACAAGCGTTGAGCAGGGTCAGAAACCCAGGCTCGCCAGCAGGTCGTCCACATCCTGCTGGTTGGTGGCCACATCTGTGCGCGATTCAGGGTTGACCACAGGCCCCGCCAAATCATCGTGGTCAGGCTTGCGGGCGGCGGTGGGGGCTGGAGGCGCCACATCCACCAACAACTGCAAAAGCTGGTCTTCGATGTTGGCCGCCAACTTGACCACGCGGGCGATCACCTGGCCGGTCAGATCATGAAAATCCTGCGCCATCATGATGTCGGTCAGGTGCTGGTCGGTTTGCTCACCGGCCTCACGCAGCTTGCGCAGTTGATCGGCCAAAGCAGGCTTGGCCGGAAACAGCGATTCCAGCAAGCGGCTGACTTGAACAATTTCGTCTTGCTTGGCCTTGGCCGCATCCACGCTGTTGAGGACCTTTTCCGCCGCCTCGCCCGTCAATTTGGCAATGTAATTGAGGCGGCTTTTGGCGTCGGGGAGCTCTCCGACCGTGTCTTTGAGCTTGTCGGCAAAGCCCAACTCTTGGAGAGCGTCATGCAGTTGGCGGGTGATGTGCCCCAACCGATTGAACATCTCCGAAGAGCGGTCCTCGGTTTGCCCACCCCCGGC
Organism: Burkholderiaceae bacterium; assembly: GCA_036276615.1. Taxonomy (GTDB): domain Bacteria; phylum Pseudomonadota; class Gammaproteobacteria; order Burkholderiales; family Burkholderiaceae_C; genus UBA2334. Next base: position 2,897 of record DASUON010000231.1, on the reverse strand, counting down.
TGTCACGTCCTGTGGCTCCATGGTGTGCTCCGAGGGTCACAGACCCAGCTTTTTGATGATGTTGACCAGCTTCTCTTCCAGGGTGGCCTTGGTGAAAGGCTTCACGATGTAACCAGCGGCACCACTCTGGGCCGCCAACACAATGTCTTCCTTGCGGGCTTCGGCGGTGACCATCAGCACCGGAATGTGCTTGAGCTTGTCATCGGTCTTGATTTCCTTGAGCAACTGGAACCCGTTCATGTTGGGCATGTTGATGTCGCTCACCACGAAATCGAAGCGACCATTGCGCAGCTTGTTCAGCGCCACGGCACCGTCTTCGGCTTCATCGGCATCCTGATAGCCGATTTCCTTGAGCAACCCCCTCACGATGCGGCGCATGGTGGAAAAGTCATCAACAATCAAAAAACGAAGGTCGTTCGCCATGGGAAATTCCGTCTGCTAAAGGGCTGCGCAAAGCGCCTGTGTTGTTTATACCGCGGATTCACCGGGCTCAAGGCGTTGCTGCGGGCACATTTTGCCCGGACGACACGCCAGGGTCGAAACTTCCGGCTCGATAGGTGCGCATGGCGCGTTCCTCGGCCTCCTTGGTCATCACCACAATGCTGATGCGTCGGTTGATCGCTGCCTCGGGCTTGTCGGGTTCCAGCGGCTGGCTGTAGGCCAACCCCTCCACCCGCACGATTTTTTCGTTGGGAACGCCCACGCTGTAGAGCTCGCGCCGCACGGCATTGGCTCGTTCAGCCGACAACTCCCAGTTGCTGTACCCCCCAAGCCCGCCGCCAAACGGGGCCGAGTCGGTGTGCCCGGCCAGTGAAATGCGGTTTTCCACATCGGCCAGCACGGTACCCACGGCACGGATGAGTTCGCGCATGTAGGGCTTGACCACCGCGCCACCGCTGTCAAACATGGGGCGGTTCTGGGCATCCACGATCTGGATGTGCAAGCCATCGGGTGACGACTCGATGCGGATTTGATCGGCAAACTCCAGCAGTTTGGGGTTGTTGACGATGACGTTGACGATCTTGTCGCGCAGTTTTTCCAGCCGCTCCGACTCTTCCTTTCGAAACGCGTTCTGGGCCGTCTGGGCCCCCCGGAGCTTTTCGGTGCGTTGGGCATCCCCACCGTCCACCTGCCCATCGGACGCACTGAGGTCCCGCCCCCCGCCCACCAGAATGCTGTTGGAGCCTCCCGAGCCCGGCCCGCCCATCAGCGCCACCTTCAAAGGGCTGGCAAAGTAGTCGGCAATGCCCTTCTTGTCACCCTCTGTGGTGGAGCCCAGCAGCCACATCAACAGGAAGAAGGCCATCATGGCCGTCACGAAGTCGGCGTACGCGATCTTCCACGCCCCCCCGTGAGCGGCATGGCCGCCCTTCTTGATGCGCTTGATGATGATCGGCTGCAGCCGCTTGGCGTCACCTGCCATGATGGATCAAAATGGGCTCTACCGCTTGTTCGAACTGGATGTACCGCTCACTTTTTCTTCACATGAGCTTCCAGCTCTGTAAAGGTGGGGCGATCGGTGGAGTACAGCACTTTGCGACCGAACTCGATCGCGGTCATGGGCGCGTAACCCTGCATGCTGGCCAGCAAGGTGGTTTTGATGCATTGCAACTCTTTGGCTGCCTCGTCCTCCTTTTGCTCCAGCAGGAAGCCCAAGGGCTCTGCAAATGCATACGCCAGCAGAATGCCCAGGAAGGTCCCCACCAAAGCAGAACCGATCATCCCCCCCAGCACAGCCGGGGGCTGCCCCACCGAGCCCATGGTGTTCACCACCCCCAACACCGCGGCCACGATACCGAATGCGGGCAAGCCCCCCGCAATGCGGGCAATGGACTGCACCGCCGCATGGGCCTCGTGGTGGTGGGTTTCGATCTCGGTGTCCATGATGGACTCGATTTCGTGGGCATTCAGGTTGCCGGACACCATCAGCCGCAGGTAGTCGGTGATGAACTCGGTCACATGGTGATCGGTCCCCACGTTGGGGTATTTCTGGAACAGCGGAGATGAATGCGGGTCTTCCACATCCTTTTCAATGGCCATCAAGCCTTCTTTGCGGGCCTTTTGGAGGATGTCGTACATCAGCGCGAGCAGCTCCATGTACCGATCTTTGGTGTACTTGCTGCCTTTGAAGCACTTGCCCAAGCCTGCCAGCGTGGCCTTGACCACGGTCATCTTGTTGGCGGCCAAGAACGCCCCCAGCGTGGCACCGCCAATGGTGATCAGCTCAAACGGCAGCGCCGTCAGCACCACCTTGATGTTGCCGCCGTGAGCAATGAAAACGCCGAAGACGCAGGCAATGACCACGCCCCAGCCCACGAATACAAACATGGTTCAGTTCCGTTCAGGAGAGCCACCTCCCCGTTTGGGCAACATGCCAGGAGGTTCAGCGCATGATAAGGGATAGGGGTACACCCCTGAGCTCGCAATAAAGCATGCCGCCCCAGGGCATTTCGGCGCTTTCAGCCCGTAACGAGCCGCCCTCACTGCAACTTGAGGCTGCCCGCAGCACTGCCCTTGCCCGCCCGTGCCGGGGGCTCACACAGCCCGCACACGAAGTTGCGGCTGATCTCGTAAGGCTCGGTCACGAACTTGCCCTTGCAGCAACTGCACTGGGTCATGCCCAGCATGTGGTTGTCCATGAACTTCACCAGGCGCCAGGCCCGCGTGAACGTCAGCAGCGGCTCGATCCCGCAGGCCGTCATCTGCTCGGTGTAGAGCCGGTAGGCCTTGATGACCACGTCGATGTCGTCCAGCTCCGCTGCCTTGGACAGGTACTCGTGGATGTTGGCAAACAGGCTGGCGTGGATGTTGGGTTGCCAGGTCAGGAACCAGTCGGTCGAGAACGGCAGTTGGCCCTTGGACGGCGACTTGCCAGCCACTTCCTTGTACAGGCGCAG
>DASUON010000230.1:0-2129 GCA_036276615.1 Burkholderiaceae bacterium | reverse complement strand
AGGCTGGTCCATGGTCATCCCGTGGGTGGGGTATTCGTTGTCGGCCTTGCTTCGGCGTGTCGAGCCGTTGGGGTCTGCCAAGTTTGTGGAATTTGTGTCCGTGGCCGACCGAGGGGCCATGCCCGGCGTGCGCAGCCGGGTGCTGGAGTGGCCGTACACCGAGGGCTTGCGTCTGGACGAGGCCATGCATCCGCTGACCTTGCTGGCCATGGGCCTGTATGGCGAGGTGTTGCCCAATCAGAATGGGGCGCCGGTGCGGTTGGTGGTGCCCTGGAAGTACGGCTTCAAAAGCGCCAAGTCATTGGTGAAAATCCGCTTGGTGGAGAAGCAGCCGGTGTCGTCCTGGCAGCAAGCGGCCCCGCAGGAGTACGGGTTTTACTCCAACGTCAACCCCGAGGTGGCGCACCCGCGGTGGAGTCAGGCGTCGGAGCGTCGCATCGGGGAGGACGGTCTGTTCGCCAAGCGGCGCAAAACCCTCATGTTCAACGGTTACGAGGCCCAGGTGGGGCCGCTCTACGCGGGCATGGACTTGCGGCAGAACTTCTGACCGTGGCCGCTCCACGTTCTTCCTTGCCGTGGCGTGCGCGAATCTCCTCCGTTTTGTTGAAGCCGGGGACCAAGTGGGTGTTGGGTCTGTGGGTTGCCGCGCCCGCCCTGGGGCTGTTGTGGGGGGCTGTGCAGGGTGGGTTGGGGGCCAACCCGGCTGAAACGCTGATTCGCTCCACGGGCGATTGGACGCTTCGGATGTTGTGCGTCACCTTGGCGGTCACGCCGCTGCGCCAAAGCCTGCGCTTGCCGGTGCTGGCCCGGTTTCGGCGCATGCTGGGATTGAGCACCTTTGCCTACGGCTGCCTCCATGCCCTGTGTTACGCCTGGCTGGACATGGGTTTGGATTGGGCGGACCTGTGGTCAGACGTGGTGCAACGCCCGTTCATTTGGGCCGGGGCTTCGGCGTGGCTGGGGCTGTGCGTGCTGGCGGCCACCTCGCCGCATGGCGTGGTCAGGGCCATGGGGGCGGTGTGGTGGCGGCGGGTTCACCAAGGGGTGTGGGCCGTGGCCCTGTTGGCGGTGCTGCACTTCGTCTGGATGCGTGCCGGCAAAAACCTCATGACCGAGGCGTGGCTGTACGGGCTGGTGCTGCTGGCGTTGTGGGGGTGGCGAAAAATGAGGAAAAAAATGGCCTCTACCGCTTGATATAAAAGCACAGGCAGCTATTGAATCAGGAGTTCTTGGCTGCGCCGACACCGGAGGACGGTGGCTTGTCCGTGGGTTGTGGCAGGTACAACGGCCCCTTTTGACCGCAGGCGCTGCACAAGACGCAGGCGGCCAGCGCCGCCGCCATGCCCGTCAGGCGAATGCGTTTGCGCCACGGTGTGTTTGCGGGGGGCTGTCCGGGCTGCCGCCTGGGTTGTTGGGGCACCCCTAGAATTTTGCTGATCTGGACCATTCGAAAGATTCTAATGACCGACCTTGAGTATTTGGATCAGGCCGAGCGTGCCTTGAAGGCCATCGAACTGTCCTGCGACCGTTTGAACGAAACCACCGATGCCGACGTGGACAACCAGCGGGTGGGCGGCATGATCACCCTCACCTTTGCCAACCGCAGCCAGATCGTGGTCAACCTGCAAAAGCCCTTGCACGAGATCTGGCTGGCCGCACGGCAGGGGGGGTATCACTTCCGTTGCGACGATGCCGGTCAGTGGCGGTGCACCAAAACCGGGGTGGAGTTGTTTGCGCTGCTCAGTCAGGCCGCCTCCGATCAAGCGGGCGTGCCCCTGACGTTTGGGTGACCCTTTGCAAGGCCGGGGCGAGCCGCCCCCGGCTCCTTTGCGCTCATTGCCGAGGGGTCAATTGCGGAACAGGTCCAGGATGCCTTTGCGTTCTTCGTTGGAGGCCGGGGGTGTCCCGCCGTCCATGGGGCCTGCGTTGCTGTCATCCGCGTTGCCCAGCTGACGCACGCTGTTGCCAGATGCAAATTCAGTGAAATACCAGTCGCCACCCACCTGGGTCACACCTTCGGGCACCGGGGGTTCCGTCACCGGCACGCCTTTGAGTGCTTCCTGCATGTAGCTGATCCAAATGGGCAGACTCAGCCCGCCGCCGGTTTCTCGGCTCCCGAGGTTTTTGGG
>DASUON010000229.1:0-2718 GCA_036276615.1 Burkholderiaceae bacterium | reverse complement strand
CACCGTGGCGTTGACCGTGGGCCACTGGTCGGCCCGGCGAATGCCCAGCTGTGCCCGCGCCTGCTCGATGTTGAGCGCGGCCACACGCAGGTCGCGGTTGTGGGCCAGCGCCAGCTCGATCAGCTGTTGCAGGCCGGGGTCGGCAAAGTAGCTTTGCCACGCCACATCGGCCGCGGCCTGGGAGGCCGGGGCGGTGTCCGTGGCTGCATCCGTGGCACCGGCGCTGGCGGGCCATTGCGCGGCCACCGGGGCGGTGAGCCGTTCGTACACCGGCATCTGGCTGCAAGCGCTCAGCAGCAGCGCAGCGGTGGCCGCCGCCAGGGCGGTCAGGCGGCGGGGGCGGGTGCCAGGGGTTTGGATCTCAATCATGGGCGTTGCCTTCCTGCGCGGCGTCGTGCACGTGGCTGTGTGCAAGGTCAAATTGATGCTGGCGGTCGCTGCCCTTGAACAGGCTGCGCACCACCACAAAGAAGGTGGGCACGAACACCACGGCCAACACCGTGCCGGTGAGCATGCCGCCAATCACGCCGGTGCCGATGGCCCGCTGGGCCGCCGAGCCCGCCCCGCTGGCCAGTGCCAGGGGCAACACCCCCAGCATGAAGGCCAGCGAGGTCATGACGATGGGGCGAAACCGCAAGTGCGCCGCCGCCAACGCGGCCTCGACCACGCTCTTGCCCTGGGCCTGCAGGTCCTTGGCAAATTCGATGATCAGGATGGCGTTCTTGGCCGACAGGCCGATGATGGTGATCAGCCCCACCTGGAAGTACACGTCGTTGGCATACCCCCGCAGCAGCGTGGCCAGCAGCACACCCAGCACCCCCAGGGGCACCACCAGGATCACCGAGAACGGCACCGACCAGCTTTCGTACAGCGCCGCCAGGCACAAGAACACCGCCAGGATGGCAAAGCTGTAGAGCACGATGGCCTGGGAGCCCGCCAGCTTTTCTTCGCGCGACTGGCCGGTCCACTCAAAGCCGAAACCAGTGGGCAGCTGGGCGGCCAGCTTCTCCATTTCGGCCATGGCGTCGCCCGTGCTGTAGCCGGGGGCGGCGGAACCGCTGATGCGCATGGCCGGGTAGCCGTTGTAACGCACGGTCTGCTGCGCACCCGTCACCCAGCGGGTGGTGGCAAAGGCCGACAACGGCACGCTCTGCGCCTTGTTGTTGAGCACGGTGAGCTTGAGCAGGTCTTCCGGCTGCATGCGGGCCGGGGCATCGGCCTGCACGATGACGCGCTGCATGCGCCCCTGGCTGGGGAAGTCGTTCACATAGGCCGAGCCCAGCGCGGTGGAAATCACGCCGTTGATGGCGTCGAAGCTGACGCCCTGGGCGTTGGCGCGGTCGCGGTCAATGTCCAGCTGGAGCTGGGGGGCATCATCCAGGCCGTCGGGGCGCACCTGGGTCAGCACCGCGCTCTTGCTGGCCATGCCCAGCAACTGGTTGCGTGCACCCAGCAGGGCGTCGTGCCCCAGGCCACCGCGGTCTTGCAGGCGGAAGGTGAAGCCTGAGGCCGTGCCCAGCTCAGGGATGGGCGGCGGGCTCAGCGGGAAGATGAAGGCATCGCGAATGCCCATCAACGCGCCAAACGAGCGCCCGGCCAGGGCCTGGGCGGAGCTGCCGGGGTCCTTGCGCTCGGACCAGTCCTTGAGGGTGACAAAGGCCAGGGCGGCGTTCTGCCCCTGCCCTGAGAAGCTGAAGCCCAGCACGCCCACGATGCTTTGCACCTCGGGCTGCTTGAGGATGAAACCCTCCACCTGCTCCATGACCGAGCGGGTGCGCTCCTGCGTGGCACCGGGCGGCAACTGCACGTTGACGATCATGGTGCCCTGGTCTTCGTTGGGCAGGAAAGAGGTGGGCAGGCGCATGTACACAAACACCGCCCCCGCCACGATGGCCCCATAAATGGCAAGGTAGCGCGCGGCGCGCGGCAGCATGCGCGCCACACCGCCTTCGTAACCCTTGGCCGCACGGGCAAACCCACGGTTGAACCAGCCAAAGAAGCCGGTTTTGGCGTGGTGGTGCCCCGCCTGCACGGGCTTGAGCAGCGTGGCGCACAACGCCGGCGTGAGCGACAGCGCCATGAAGGCCGAGAACGCGATGGACACGCCCATCACCGCCGCAAACTGCCGGTAGATGTTGCCCACCGAGCCACTGAAAAACGCCAGCGGCACGAACACCGAAATCAGCACCACTGTGATGCCGATGATGGCCCCGGAAATCTGGCCCATGGCCTTGAGTGTGGCTTGCAGCGGTGGCAAGCCTTCCTCGCTCATGATGCGTTCCACGTTTTCCACCACCACGATGGCGTCGTCCACCACGATGCCGATCACCAGCACCATGCCGAACATGGTGAGCACGTTGATCGAATAACCCATGGCCAGCAGCGTGGCAAACGTGCCCAGCAGCGCCACCGGCACCACGATGGTGGGGATGAGGGTGTAGCGGATGTTCTGCAGAAACAGGAACATCACCAGGAACACCAGCACCACCGCCTCTACCAGGGTGGAAACCACCTGCTTGATGGAGATTTCAATGAAGCGCGAGCTGTCGTAAGGCACCGTCCAAGACATGCCTTGCGGGAAATAGCGCTCCAGCTCCTGCATTTTGGCGCGTACCGCCTTGGCCGTGGCCAGCGCATTGCCGCTGGGCGACAGCTGCACCCCGATGGCGGTGGACGGTTTGCCGTTCAACCGGGCCGAGGTGGCATAACCCTGCGCCC
>DASUON010000228.1:0-7791 GCA_036276615.1 Burkholderiaceae bacterium | reverse complement strand
CCGTTGCCACCCAGGATGGCCGCGATCTGGCCTTCGTTCACGGTCAGCGAGACGCCCTTGAGCACCAGGATGACGTGGTTGTAGATGACTTCGATGCCGTTGACGTTGAGGACGGTGTGGGGGGTGCTCATGGTGCGACCTTGGAAGGGGCCCGACCACCCCCGGGCAGGGGCGGTCGGGCGGATGCGATCAGGACTGGCAGTCTTTGGCGTCGCGGCGGGTCAGCTTCTTCTCGGCGGCGTACTTGTCCGCCGCGGTCTTGACCATGGGCTTGATGACTTGCTCATCGGCCTGGTACCAGTCGGACGACCAGGCGAACTTGGCCCCATCCCACTGGTGAATGCGCGCCCAGGCGGAGCCCATGTGGTCCTGGCAACTGGTGGAGATGGGGCGCATCACGCCCTTGAAGCCCAGCGCGTCCAGCTTGGGTTGGGTCAGGTTCAGGTTCTCCAGGCCCCAGCGCACCTGCTCACCCGTCATGACCTTGCCCTTGCCGAAGCGCTCTTGGGCGGCACGCACGCCTTCCACGGCCAGCATGGCGCTCATGGCCCCGCGCACGTACAACACGTCACCCACTTCGTCCTTGGGGCCGGTGCCCTGGTTCTTGCCGTGGACCTTGGTCAGGATTTCCTTGACGAAATCGGCACCCTTTTCGGCCCCGTGCTGCATCATCACCGCCTTGTAGCCCTTGGCACCCTGGCCCACGTCCTTCACGTCGGGCTCGGCACCGGCCCACCACACGCCGTACATCTTGTCGCGCGGGTAACCGGTGGCCTGGGCTTCCTTCAGGGCGGTGGAGTTCATCACGCCCCAGCCCCAGTTGATGACGTAGTCGGGCCGGTTCTGGCGGATCTGCAACCAGGTGGCTTTTTGCTCGACACCGGGGTGGGTGACCGGCAACAGGCTCAGCTGGAAGCCGTGGGTGGCCGCATGCTCTTGCAGCACCGGAATGGGCTCCTTGCCAAACGGGCTGTCGTGGTAGATGAGGGTGATCTTCTTGCCCTTGAGCTTGTCCCAGCCGCCCAGGTTCTTGGCAATGTCCTGCATGATCACGTCAGCCGCCACCCAGTAGGTGCCCGCCAGCGGGAAGTTCCACTTGAACACCCCGCCGTCCTGGCTTTCGGAACGGCCATACCCCGCGGTGACCAGCGGAATCTTGTCGGACGGCGCCTTTTCGGTCAGCGCAAAGGTGATGCCGGTGGACAGCGGCTGGAACACGGTGGCCCCGCCGTTCTTGCCCTTCAGGCGCTCGTAACACTCCACGCCGCGGTCGGTGGCGTAGCCGGTTTCGCACTCTTCAAAGCTGAGCTTCACGCCATTGAGGCCGCCGCGTTCGTTGACCAGCTTGAGGTAGTCCACGTAGCCGTTGGCAAAGGGCACGCCGTTGGGCGCGTAGGCCCCGGTGCGGTACACCAGCACGGGGAAAAACTGCTCCTTGGTCTGGGCCACGGCTTGCGTGGTGACGAGGGCACTGGTCAGGCCGGTGGCGACCAGGCCCACGGCGAGGGCCAATTGACGGATTTTCATGGTTTGTCTCCTATCGAAAAGAAAGCACTCAGATCAACACACACAAGCGCAAGGGGCAAAAATTGCTGTGCAAGTGCGCCAGCTGCACAGGCAGACACCGAAACCTCAATGCGGGAAGGGCCACAGCCGCAGCTTCTGCTTGGCCACGCTCCACAGCTTGGCCAGGCCGTGGGGCTCGACGATCAGGAACCACACGATCAGGGCACCGAACACCATGTACTCGGTGTGCGACACCGCGGCGGTGGAAATCTCCACCCCCACCACACCGCCCAGCAGCGGCAGGAACTGGTTGAGGAAGATGGGCAGCACCACGATGAAGGCCGCCCCGAACAGGCTGCCCATGATGGAGCCCATGCCGCCGATGATCACCATGAACAGCAGCGAGAACGAGCGGTCCACCGAGAAGGCCGCCGGCTCCCACGAGCCCAGGTGCACAAAGCCCCACAAGGCCCCGGCCACGCCCACGATGAAGGAGCTGACGGCAAAGGCGCTGAGCTTGGCGTACATGGGGCGGATGCCGATGACCGCGGCGGCCACGTCCATGTCGCGGATGGCCATCCATTCGCGGCCAATGGCGCCGCGCACCAGGTTCTTGGCCAGCAGCGCAAACACCACCAGGAAGGCCAGGCAGAACAGGTATTTCTGCACCGGGGTCTCGATGGGCAGGCCGAACACTTGCAGGTTGGACACCGACACCGAGCCCGACGAGTTGTTGTTGGTGAACCAGCCGATGCGCAAAAACGCCCAGTCGCAGAAGAACTGCGCCGCCAGCGTGGCCACCGCCAGGTACAGGCCCTTGACGCGCAGGCTGGGGATGCCGAAGAACATGCCCACCAGCGTGGCGAAGCACCCGCCCGACAGCAGCGCCACGATCAGCGGCATGCCTTCCACCCGCACAAAGGTGTTGTAGGCCATGTAGGCCCCCACGGCCATGAAGGCCCCGGAGCCCAGCGAAATCTGCCCGCAGTAGCCCACCAGGATGTTCACCCCCACGGCGGCCAGCGCCAGGATCAGGAAGGGGATGAAGATGGCGCGGAACATGTACTCGTCGAACAGCAGCGGCACGCCCACGGCGGCAAACGCCACCAGCGCCAGGATGGCCCAGCGGTCCTGGGCAATGGGAAAGATCTGCTGGTCAGCCCGGTAGCTGGTCTTGAACTGGCCGTTTTCGCGGTAGAACATGGTGTGGCCCTTTAAAACAAATTCATACCCGGTCGATGATCTTTTCGCCGAACAGCCCCTGGGGCCGGAACAGCAGGAACACCAGGGCCAGCACGTAGGCAAACCAGATTTCGATGCCACCGCCCACCATGGGGCCGATGTACACCTCGGACAGCTTCTCGCCCACACCGATGATCAGTCCGCCGATGATGGCGCCGGGCACCGAGGTCAGCCCGCCCAAAATGATGACGGGCAGGGCACGCAGCGCCACCGTGGTCAGCGAGAACTGCACCCCCAGCTTGGAGCCCCAGATCATCCCGGCCACCAGCGCCACGATGCCGGCCACGCACCACACGATGACCCAGATGCGGTTGAGCGGAATGCCGATGGACTGGGCCGCCTGGTGGTCGTCGGCCACCGCACGCAGGGCGCGCCCGGTGCTGGTCTTCTGGAAGAACAGCGACAGCGCCACCACCAGCGCGGCGGCAATGCCGGCGGCGATCAGGTCTTCCTTGTTGATGAGGATGCCGCCTTCAAACACCGTGTCCAGGATGAAGATGGGGTCCTTGGGCATGCCGATGTTGATCTGGTAGATGTCGCTGCCAAAAATCGTCTGGCCCGCGCCGTCCAGGAAGTAGGTGATGCCCAGCGTGGCCATCAGCAGCGTGGCCCCTTCCTGGTTGACCAGGTGGCGCAGCACCAGCCGCTCGATCAGCCAGGCCACCGCAAACATGACGACCGCGGCCACCGCAAACGCCAGCAGGTTGGCCAGCAGCAGGCTGTCGGTGCCCAGCCATTGGGGAATCCACTCCGAAAAGCGGGCCATGGCCAAGGCGGCGAACAGCACCATGGCCCCCTGGGCAAAGTTGAACACGCCCGACGCCTTGAAGATGAGCACAAAGCCCAGCGCCACCAGCGAATACAGCATGCCGGCCATCAGGCCGCCGAACAGGGTTTCGAGGAAAAATGCCATGGTGAAGAGTCCTCAATCAGTGGCCGCCGGGCCGCCCCAAGGCCACTGAAGCCCCCTTGGGGGGCAGCGCAGCACACGAAGTGGCAAGCGTGGGGGTCATGGTCAGTGGCTGGTGCCCAGGTAGGCCCGGATCACGTCTTCGTTGTTGCGCACCTCGTCGGGGGTGCCGTCGCCGATCTTCTTGCCGTAGTCCAGCACCACCACGCGGTCGGAGATGTCCATCACCACGCCCATGTCGTGCTCGATCAGCACGACCGTGGTGCCGAATTCGTCGTTGATGTCGAGGATGAAGCGGCACATGTCCTGCTTTTCCTCCACGTTCATGCCCGCCATGGGCTCGTCCAGCAGCAGCACCTGCGGCTCCATGGCCAGGGCGCGGCCCAGGTCCACCCGCTTTTGCAGGCCGTAGGGCAGCTGGCCCACGGGCGTTTTGCGAAAGGCCTGGATTTCCAGGAAGTCGATGATGTGCTCCACCTTCTCGCGGTGGGCCACCTCCTCGCGCTCGGCGGGCCCCAGGCGCAGGGCCTGCCAAAACAGGTTGCTTTTGATGCGCAGGTTGCGCCCGGTCATGAGGTTGTCGATCACGCTCATGCCCTTGAACAGCGCCAGGTTCTGGAAGGTGCGGGCAATGCCCATCTCGGCCACCTGGCGGCTGTTCATGTGCTTGAACGTCTGGCCGCGGAAGGTGATGGACCCTTCGGTGGGCGTGTAGACGCCGTTGATGCAGTTCAACATCGAGCTTTTGCCCGCCCCATTGGGGCCGATGATGGAGCGGATCTCGTGCTCCTTCACGTTGAAGCTGATGTCGGTCAGCGCCTTCACGCCACCAAAGCGCAGGCTGATGTTTTTCACGTCCAAGATGACTTCACCGATTTTTTTGCTCATGCTGCGGCTTTCACGGGGGCAAAGGTCTGGGTGTCCATCAGCTTCAGCGTGGCGCTGACGCTGCCGGTGCGGCCGTCTTCGAACTTCACGGCGGTTTCGATGAACTGCTCGGTCTTGCCCTCGTACAGCGCATCGACCAGCACCTTGTACTTGTCGCCGATGAAGCCGCGGCGGACCTTGTTGGTGCGGGTCAGCTCGCCGTCGTCGGCGTCCAGCTCCTTGTGCAGCACCAGAAAGCGGCTGATCTGGCTGCCCGCCAGCAGGCTGTCCTGCGCCAGGTCGGCGTTGACCTTTTCAATGCACTCCTTGATGAGCTGGTACACCTCGGGCTTTTGCGCCAGGTCGGTGTAGCCCGCGTAGGGCAGGTTGCGGCGCTCGGCCCAGTTGCCCACGGCGTCGAAGTCGATGTTGACCATCACGCACACCCGGTCGCGCTGGTCGCCAAAGGCCACCACCTCCTTGATGTGGCTGAAGAACTTGAGCTTGTTCTCCACGTACTTGGGGGCAAACATGGCCCCGTCGTTGGTCCCGCCCTGGATGCGGCCCACGTCCTTCACGCGGTCGATGATCTTCAGGTGGCCCTGGGCGTCGATGAAGCCCGCGTCGCTGGTGTGGTACCAGCCGTCGGGGGTGAGCACCTCGGCGGTGGCCTTGTCGTTCTTGTAGTAGCCCTTGAGCAGGCCGGGCGACTTCACCAGCAGCTCGCCGTTGTCGGCCAGCTTGATTTCCACCCCCTCGCAGGGCACGCCCACGGTGTCGGCGCGGGCCTCGTGGTCGGGTTGCAGGCACACAAACACCGCCGTCTCGGTGGAGCCGTAGAGCTGCTTGAGGTTGATGCCGATGCTGCGGTAGAAGCTGAACAGGTCCGGCCCGATGGCCTCGCCCGCGGTGTAGGCCACCCGCACCCGGGAAAAGCCCAGGGTGTTGCGCAGCGGGCCGTACACCAGCAGGTTGCCCAGCGCGTACAGCAGGTTGTCGGCCAGGCCCACGTCCTGGCCGTCCATCTTGCGCGGGCCGACGCGGCGGGCCACGTCCATGAAGGTGTGGAACATCTTGCGCTTGAGGGCTCCGGCGTCTTCCATTCGGATCATCACGCTGGTCAGCAGCCCTTCAAACACCCGGGGCGGCGCAAAGTAGTAGGTGGGGCCCACTTCCTTCAGGTCGATGTGGACCGTGCTGCCCGACTCGGGGCAGTTGACCACATAACCCGCCGCCAGCCATTGGGCGTAGCTGAAGATGTTCTGGCCGATCCAGGCCGGGGGCAGGTAGGCCAGCACCTCGTCGCTGGGGCCCAGCTTGTCGAACTTGGCGCCCACGTCGGCGCGGTTGAGCAGGCTGAAGTGGGTGTGCACCACGCCCTTGGGGTTGCCCGTGGTGCCCGAGGTGAAGAACATGGCGGCCACGTCGTCGGGCTGGGCCTTTTGCACCTCGTCGGCAAAAAACTGGGGGTGCACCCCGGCAAAGGCTTGGCCCGAGGCGGCCAGCTCGTCCAGCGCGGCCAGGCCTTCCTGGTCGTAGTGGCGCAGGCCGCGTGGGTCGTCGTAGTACACATGGGTGAGCTGCGGGCACTGCTCGCGGATGTCGAGCATCTTGTCCACCTGCTCCTGGTCTTCCACCACCGCAAACCGCACTTCGGCGTTGTTGATGGGGAACACACATTCGTTGGCCACGGCGTCCTGGTACAGCGGCACCGGAATGGCCCCCAGCGCCTGGGCGGCCAGCATGGTGGCGTACAGGCGGGGCCGGTTGGCCCCGATCACCACCAGGTGCTCACCCCGGTGCAGGCCCGCCTGGTGCAGGCCACAGGCCAGGTGCTGCACCAAGCTGAGCATGCCGCCCCAGGTGGTGGTTTGCCAGATGCCGTATTCCTTTTCGCGCATGGCCGCCGCATCCGGTCGCTGGGCCGCGTGCGCCATCAGCAATTGGGGGAAGGTGGTCCGCATGACGTCTCCTGGTGTTCTGTGGGCCCGCCATGGCCCTGGGTTGAAGCGCATGGTAGGAGTCGGTTTGACGCCATGTTGTCGTTGTGACGACAATCTAGGGTCTGCCCTCCTAGGACTTTCCCTAGATCCCACCCGGAAAATTCCGATTTCTCGCCATGACGACGGTTCCTTTGCTCCGACAGCGGGCACGGCCCCTGACCCCGGACGAACTCGCCTCGGTGGCCTGGTTGTCCGCGCTGACCGAGCCTGAGCGCGAGCGTGCGGTGGATGCCCTCATCGTGTCCGAAACCCGCCCCGGCGACACCATTTGCCGCATTGGCAAACCCGCCAACTACTGGTTCGGCTTGATCGACGGCCTGCTGAAAATGAGCAACGACGATTCGCAGGGCCCCGTCATCACCTTCACCGGCGTGGCCCCGGGCGGCTGGTTTGGCGAGGGCACGGTGCTCAAGCGCGAGGTGTACCGCTACAACATCCAGGCGCTGCGCAAGAGCCGGGTGGCGGGCCTGCCGTCGGACACCTTCCACTGGCTCATCGAACACTCGCTGGGCTTCAACCGCTTCGTGATGCTCCAGCTCAACGAGCGGCTGGGGCAGTTCATCGCGGCACGCGAAATTGACCGCCTGAACGACCCCGACCTGCGCGTGGCCCGCAGCCTGGCCACCCTGGTCAACCCGGTGCTGTACCCCAACGTGGGTGAGCTGCTGCGCATCACCCAGCAGGAGCTGGCCTACCTGGTGGGGCTGTCGCGCCAGCGGGTGAACGAGGCGCTGTCGTCCCTGCAGGCGCAGGGCATGATCCAGGTGGAATACGGCGGCCTGCGGGTGCTGGACCTGGCGGCACTGCGCGCCAGCGCCCCGCTCAAGCGCTGAGCGCCCGCGCTTGCGCTGGGGTGGCTCAGAAGGGCAGCAGCTGCCGCGCCAGGGGCAGCAGGCCCAAGGGGTTGCGCATCACGCTGGACACCACGTACGGCAGGTAGGCCTGGCCATACGCCACGTACACGGTGGTGGGCAGCCCCCGGGCCTGGGCCAGCGCCCGCTGGCGGCGCATGGGCAGGCCGTGCAGCTGTTCCAGCGTGGTGGGGGTGCCCGCGTCCAGCAGGCAGCGGGTGGCCTGGTCGCACAGTGCGGGGTTGTGGGTGGCCACGCCCACGGGGGCGTTGCGGCCCGCCAGGGCGCGGGCCACCGCCAGGTAGCCCGCAAAGGGGTCCAGGGCGTCGGCGTCGGGGAACTGGCCTTTGACGATGCGCACCGCCAGGCCCAGCTCGGAGGCCCAGGCGGCATCGTCCACGCTGCGCTTCCA
>DASUON010000227.1:0-8220 GCA_036276615.1 Burkholderiaceae bacterium | reverse complement strand
ATGGATGCCGACGGACGGCTGCTCTGACGCACCGGCAGAACACGGTTTGCATCGCTACAATGCGAACCGTCTGCAGGCTGTCGGGTTTTAATGTCCTTGAACCAATGCTCATAGAGCACGGGCTTGGAACATCGTCGGGCTGGTGTGATCATCTCGCGTCAGATGAACCCGAAGCCCCTCTGACCTCGCCCACCTGAACCCCCGGTTCAGGCTGCGACCCGGCCCCTGCAGACACCCTCCCCCTCCTCTTTTCCCCCATGATGATCGAACCCATGCTGGTCCTCGAACTGGTGGCACTGGGCCTGTGCACCGGCTTTCTGGCGGGCCTGCTGGGCATTGGGGGCGGCATGCTGATGGTGCCGTTCATCACCTTCATTTTGGGTTCGCGTGGCGTGGGGGCCGATCTGGCCGTCAAGATGGCCATCGCCACCTCCATGGCCACCATCGTGTTCACCTCCATCTCCAGCGTGCGGGCGCACCACAAGCGCGGTGCCGTGCGCTGGGACATCGTCAAGGGCCTGGCCCCCGGCATCGTGCTGGGCGCCATGCTGGCCAGCATGGGGGTGTTTGCCGTGCTCAAAGGCTCATGGCTGGCCCTGTTCTTTGCGGCCTTTGTGAGCTTTTCCGCCACGCAGATGCTGATCGACAAAAAACCCGCCGCCTCGCGCACCCTGCCCGGCACCGGTGGCCTGCTGGGGGCCGGTGGGGCCATTGGTTTCCTGTCTGGCTTGGTGGGGGCCGGTGGCGGTTTTGTCAGCGTGCCCTTCATGACCTGGTGCAACGTGGCCATGCACAACGCCGTGGCCACCAGCGCGGCGCTGGGCTTTCCGATTGCGCTGGCCAATGCCGTGGGCTACGTGGTGTCGGGTCAGTCGGTGCAAGGGCTGCCCAAGGGCTCGCTGGGCTACGTTTACCTGCCCGCGCTGTGGTCATTGCCAGTGCCAGCGTCCTGATGGCACCGCTGGGCGTCAAGGCCGCACATGCGCTGCCGGTGAAGCAGCTCAAGCGGGTGTTTGCCAGCGTGCTGTACCTGCTGGCCGCGTACATGTGCTGGCGCGGCCTCACGGGCTGAGCCGCGCAGCCGCCTGCGGCACCCTCCCTCGCAGGGGTTTCAGTCCGCCAACAGGTTGTGGTCGGACACCACCATGCCGTCCTCGTCGGCATACAGCCAGTCGCCCGGGTGCACCCACACGCCTTGGATTTGCACCCCCACGTTGCTCAGCCCCGGTTGCTTGCGGTCGGTGGGCATGGGGTTGAGGGCCAGGGCACGGATGCCGGTGTTCGCCGCGCGCAGCTCGGCCAGGTCACGCACACAACCATCCACCACCACGCCCGCCCAGCCGTTGCGGGCTGCAGCAGCGGCCAGGTTGCCGCCCAGCAGTGCACGGCGCAATGAACCGCCGCCATCGACCACCAGCACACGGTTCTGGCCCTCGCTTTCCACCGCGGCCTTGACGGGTGTGTTGTCTTCATGGCACTTGACGGTGACCACCGGACCGCAGAAGCGCGACAACGCGCCGTAGCTGTGGAACACCGGTGGCAACACGCGAAAACGCCCCGACACATCGGCCTTGTGGGCATCACAGAAATCGCAGGTGGAAAACGCCGTGTTCAGTGGAGAAGTGGCTGTGGACATGCCGAGAAACCCCTGTGCAAATGCAGATGAAAAGGTGATGAGGAAGAACATTTTCCCCTGCACGCCCACGCACCTGGGCAGGGCATGGCGTGCAAAGTGTTGTTTTCACCTGCACAGCAAGGGCGCACAGAGGGAAAAATGAGGCTCCGCCTGACGCATTCGGCTTGGAATGGCCTTTGTTCTGAATTAGCATGGCCGGCAGCCAGTGACACCAGACGTGCGAGGCACTGGTTGAACACCAACACTTAACGAGGATCGACGACCATGGCAACTGCTAAAAAGGCCCCTGCAAAGACCGCCGCTGCACCCGCCAAAAAGGCGGCTGCACCCGCCAAAAAAGCGGCAGCTCCTGCAGTGAAGAAAGCGGCCGCTCCGGCCACGAAGGCTGCAGCACCCGCAGCAAAGAAAGCCGCTGCACCCGCAGCCAAGAAGGCCGCAGCCCCCGCCAAGAAGGCCGCTGCTCCTGCCAAGAAGGCCGCAGCACCCGCCGCCAAGCGCACCCCCAACGCCGCGTTCATGAAGCCGCTGACCCCCAGCGCCAAGCTGGCCGCCATCATCGGCAAGGACGCCCTGCCCCGCACCGAAGTCACCAAGAAGGTGTGGGAATACATCAAGAAGAACAAGCTGCAAGACGCGGTCAACAAGCGCATGATCAACGCCGACGCCAAGCTGAAGGAAATCTTCGGCAAGGCCCAGGCCTCCATGTTCGAAATGACCAAGATGATCAGCAGCCACCTGAAGTGACCTGCCGCCTGGGACCCCTTGTGTTCCCATGCCCCCAAAGAAGGACCCCTGGCGGGTCCTTTTTTTTCAACCTGAAACCTCCTCTGCACTGCGATGAGCCCTGAAACCGCGTTTGCCCTGGGGGCACTCATGGTCCTCGCCAATGGCGGGGTGCTGGGCCTGATGCACAGCGACATCCTCCCCGCCCTGCAACCCAGCGCCAAGACCTGGCGCATCAGCTCCCTGCTGATTGCGGGCAGCGCCCTCACCCTCCTCACCCTGGGCCAGTTGCCCGACGGGTTTGTGCTGCCCGTGGCCAACGGGCTCACGCTGCTGGGCTTCACCGGCTACTGGCGTTCGCTGCGGCAGTTTGACGGCCTGCCCGACCGCTGGTGGATGCTGCTGCCCTTTGGCCTGGGGCTTGGGGTGGTGCTGTGGTTCACACTGGTGCAACCCGTCATTGGGGTGCGGGTGGTGGCCATCACCCTGTGCTGGCTGTTCCTGTTTGCGGCGTGCTGCCTCACGCTGCTCAATGCCCGGCACGAGCAGGCCATCAGCCGCCGGGTGCTGGCCGCCATCTTCGGGGTGGCGGCGGCGTTTGTGGCCGTGCGCGGGGTGGTGTTTGTGGCCCTGGGTGGGCAGACCATTCCCACCGTCATGACCGACACCAGCTGGGTCAACCTGGCCACCCCCATGCTGCTGGGCGTGTTGCCGGTGGTGGGCACCACCGCCTTTTTGCTGATGTGCTCGGAACGGGTGCGCCGCCAGTGGGAACATGCCGCCAGCACCGACCACCTGACCGGCCTGGCCAACCGCCGCACCCTGGCCCAGGCGGGCGAGCAGCGCTTTCGCCGTGCCCAGCAAGGCACCATGGCGCTGGCCGTGGCGGTGGCGGACATCGACCATTTCAAGGCCATCAACGACACCCACGGCCACGACGTGGGCGACCAGGCGCTCAAACACGTGGCCAGCGCCCTGGCCGGTGCCTGCCGGGCCACCGAACTGCCGGGCCGCCAAGGCGGGGAAGAATTCCTGGTGGTGCTGGACGTGCAAACCCCTGCCGAAGCCCTGGCCGCGGGAGAGCGCCTGCGCCAAGCCGTGGCCGCCACCCCCTACCAGGGCGAGGGGCTGCGCCTCCCCATCACCGTGTCCATTGGCGTGGCGCTGCTGAACGCCTCCGACCGCTCGTTCGACCGGCTGGTGATGCGTGCCGACTCCGCGCTGTACGCCGCCAAGGCCGGGGGCCGCAACCGGGTGGAACTGGCCGAAGAGCCCGCGGCCACACCGGCCCCCGCTACGGACGCGGGGGCTGCCAGTCCAGGCTGATCCACTCGCCCGGCTCGGGGCCTTGGCGCGGCCATTGGTCGGCCCGAACCGTGGCGCTGCCGCCCAGCGCCATCACCAGTTGCACGGCGCGGATCACCCCGCCATGGGTGACCCACAACACGTCAGCCGTTTCGCTGCCCAGGGCGGCCCAGGCGTCGGCCACACGGTGCAGCAGTTCGCGCACACACTCGCCGCCCCCGGCCCGGTGGTGGGTGAAATCGGCGCTCCAGGCCGTCAGCTCGGCCTCGGCGATGTCGGCCCAGGGTTGGCCTTCCCACGCGCCAAAGTCCATTTCGGCCAGGCGCTCGTCCAGCTGCACCGGGGCGTTCAGCCCCACCGCCTGCAAGGCGCTGGCCAACTGGCGGGTGCGCTGGCGGGGTGAGCACCACACCACCTGCGGCACGGGCTGGCCGTTGCTGCGCCAGTGAGCCCACAGCGTTTGCGCGGCCTGGGCGGTGTGTTCGGGGTCGGCGGCCACGTCGGCCTTGCCGTAACAAATGCCCGGGGCCACCAGCGGGCGGCCATGCCGCAGCAGCCACACCTTCATGCGGCCACCCAGCGCCAGGCCAACAAAGCACCCAGCACAAATGCCAGCTCGGCCACTTGCTGTGTGGCCCCCAGGCCGTCGCCGGTGAAGCCTTGCAGGCGGCGGCGCAGCAGGCGGCGCATCCACGCCGCCGCCAGGGCCGAGGCCAGCAGCGGCAGTACAAGCCAGGGCAGTTGGGCGGGGAGTTGTGCGGCCAACGCAGACCACGCGCCCCCCGTCACGCCCGCACCGCCAGAGCCCAACGCTCCATCGGCCACAGCACCCACATCCCACACGCTGCACGCACGCCACCCCGCGGCCACCCCCACCGCTGCCACCAGCCAAGCCAGGCCCACGGCCAGTGCGCCCAGGCTGATCTGGTCGGCCAGCGGTTTGGATTTGGAGCCCGCTGCATCGCCCACATGCGCCAGCGTGCGGATGATGAACAGCGGCCAGGTGCGCGAGGCCACCTGGGCCAGCCACAGCAGCGGCAAGGCGGCATGCAGGCCCATCAGGCCGAACAGCGCGGCCCACAACACCACCCGCCCGCCCAGGGCCAGCACCAGGGCCATGGCCCCGTAGGCGCCGATGCGCGAGTCCTTCATGATCTCCAGCGCCCGCTGGCGGTCGAAGCTGCCGCCCAGGCCATCGGCCAGGTCGGCCAGCCCGTCTTCGTGGAATCCGCCGGTGATCCACACCCCGCCCAGCGCCACCGCCCACGCGGCCACCCAGGGCGCAACGCCGCCCCCTGCAACACCCGCCCCGCCCGCGACACCCGCCACACCCGGCAAGGCCCAGGCAATGGCGGCCACCAGGGCGCACAGCAGCGCCCCCACCAGCCAGCCCACGCCGGGAAAGTGCGCCGCGCTGGCGCGCAGCATGGCCGGGCTGTAGCCCACCCACGCCGCCAGCCGCCCGGTGACCGGAATGCGGGTGAAAAACTGCACCGCCAGCAGCAGGTTGCGCAAGCCTTGCATGGGCGTTCCAGCCGCGTTCAGGCGGACTTTTGCGACACGCCCGCCGAGTCGAAGCTGGCCATCTCGTTCAAGATGGCGCAGGCCGACACCAGCAGCGGCCAGGCCAGCACCGCGCCCGAGCCCTCGCCCAGGCGCAGGCCCAGGTCCAGCAGCGCGTCGGCCTTGAGGGCTTCCAGCATCAGGCGGTGGCCGCGCTCGTTGGAGCGGTGGGCAAACACGCAGCGCTCCAGCACCGCGGGGTGCAGGCGGCTGGCCACCAGCACCGCGGCGCTGGCAATGAAGCCGTCCACCACCACCACGCGCCGCTCTTGTGCGGCTTGCAGCACCGCGCCCACCAGGGTGGCGATTTCAAAGCCGCCAAAGGCTTGCAGCACCTGCCAGGGCGTGGTGGCGTCGGCATGGCGGGCCAGCACGGCCTGCAACACCTCGGTCTTGCGGCGAATGCCTGCATCGTCCAGCCCCGTGCCCGCGCCGGTGCACTCGACCACGTCCAGCCCCGCCAAGCGGGCCAGGATGAGCGAGGCGGCAGACGTGTTGCCAATGCCCATTTCACCGATCAGCAGCGCGTTGCCGGGCAACTGGCGCACGATGTCCATGCCGTTGGCCACGGCCTGCTGGGCCTGGGCCTCGGTCATGGCCGGGCCTTCCAGCGCGTCCGCCGTGCCGGGGGCCACCTTGCATTGCACCAGGCCGGGCCGGGGCGCAAAGTCGTGGCGCACGCCGCAGTCGGCCACCGTCAGGCCCACGCCGTGCTGGCGCGACAGCACGCTGACCGCCGCCCCTCCGGCCAGGAAGTTTTCGACCATCTGCCACGTCACGTCGCTGGGGTAGGCCGACACGCCGCGGGCCGCCAGCCCGTGGTCGCCCGCGCACACCAGCATTTGCGGCTGCACCAGCTGCGGGGCGGTGCTGTTCTGGATGAGCCCCAGCTGCAGGGCCAGCGACTCCAGCCGCCCCAGCGAGCCCAGCGGCTTGGTCTTGTGGTCCAGCAGGCGCTGGAGTTCAGCCGCCAACGTGGGGTTGGCGATGCTGGGGATGGACAGGGACGACAGGTTTGGGGTGGCTTGAAGGTTCATTTTGTAAGAAAAATTGGCCTCTAGCGCTTTATTCAAAAGCGCAAGCAGCTATCAAAACAGAAGTACGTTGAGCAGGCGTCAGCGTTTGGCCAGCGCCGCCGCGGTGATGGCCGCGAGCGTACCTCGGGTGGTGATGACGTCGGGGCTGAGCATCAGCTCGATCACCGTGCCCTGCGGCGCGGCCAGGGCGCGCTGGAAGGCGGGCTCGAACTCGTCGGTGGTGGTCACCTTCTCTGCCGCGTAGCCGTAGGCGCGGGCCAGGGCGCAGAAATCGGGGTTGACCAGCGTGGAGCCGCTGACGTGCTGCGGGTACTCGCGCTCCTGGTGCATGCGGATGGTGCCGTAGGTGCCGTTGTTCACCAGCACGATGATGGTCTTGGCCCCGAACTGCGCGGCGGTGGCCAGCTCTTGCCCGTTCATCAAAAAGTCGCCATCACCCGCAATGGTGAACACCGTGCGCCCCGGCTGGACGATGGCCGCGCCAATGCCTGCCGGTACGCCGTAGCCCATGGCCCCGTTGGTGGGGGCCAGTTGCGTCTTGTGGCCCTTGGCCAGCCCGTGGTAGGGGTGGAAGCGGTGCAGCCAACTGGCAAAGTTGCCCGCGCCGTTGGTCAGCACGGCGTCGGCGGGCAGCAGGCGGCGCACCACGTCCATCACCCGGGGCATGTCCACCGGGCCGGGCAGCACCACGCCGCCATTGGCCGCGTCGATGTTGGCGCGGTAGTCGGCCTGCGCGGCGGCGGCCCAGGCCGTCCAGGCCACCTGGGGCGGTGCGGTCAGCACCTCCAGGCTGCGGGCCGCGGCATTCATGGTGGCGCAGATGGCCAGCGTGGGGTGGTAGACGCGGCCCAACTCTTCGGCGCTGGCGTGGATGTGCACCAGCTTCTGTTTGGGCAGCGGCGCGTCGATCAGCGTGTAGCTGCCCGTGGTGGCCTCGCCCAGGCGGGCACCCAGCACCAGCAGCAGGTCCGCCTCGCGGATGCGGGCGGCCAGCTTGGGGTTGATGCCCAGCCCCACGTCGCCCGCGTACAGCGGGTGGTGGTTGTCAAACGTGTCCTGAAAGCGGAAGGCGTTGGCCACCGGCAGTTGCCAGTTTTCGGCAAAGCGTTGCAGGGCCTGGGCGGCCTGCGGCGTCCAGCCACCGCCACCGGCAATGACCAGCGGGCGCTGGGCCTGCAGCAGCAGTTGGCGCAGGTCGCGCAGGGCACCGGGGTCGCTCCAGGCCTGCACCGCCTCCACCCGCGGCAGCGGGCGGGTGGACACGGTGTGGGTCAGCATGTCTTCGGGCAGCACCAGCACCACCGGGCCGGGGCGGCCATTGAGGGCCGTGGCAAAGGCGCGGGCGATGTATTCGGGGATGCGGCTGGCGTCGTCAATGCGCTCCACCCGCTTGGCCAGCGGGCCGAAGTAGCTGAAGAAGTCCACCTCCTGAAAAGCCTCGCGGTCGCGGCAATCGCTGGCCACGTCGCCCACCAGCAGCACCATGGGCGTGGAATCTTGAAACGCGGTGTGCACGCCAATGCTGGCGTTGGTGGCCCCCGGCCCGCGGGTGACAAAACACACCCCGGGCCGCCCGGTCAGCTTGCCATGCGCCTCGGCCATGAAGGCCGCCCCACCCTCCTGCCGGGTGTGGATGAAGCGGATGCGGTCGGCATGGCGGTGAAAACCGTCCAGCACGGCCAGATAACTTTCGCCCGGCACCCCAAAGGCGTGGGTGACACCCTGGGCGATGAGGCATTCCACCAGCAAGTGGCCGGCGAGTTGGGGGGAAGCGGTTTCGGTGGAGGTGGCAGAGGGGTGCGTCATGCCAAAGATGGTAGCTGCACCTGCTGAGGGTGGTGTGGATGGGTGGCAGGCGGGGGACAGGCGTGTGACACAGGCGGTTTGACGCACACCCCGAATCCTGACAAACTAGTTATCTGACTAGTTAAAAGCAGAAGGTAACCATGCAGACAT
>DASUON010000226.1:0-5042 GCA_036276615.1 Burkholderiaceae bacterium | reverse complement strand
GCCTTCCTCGACATCACCGGCTACACCCTCGAAGAAGCGCTGGGACAAAACCCCGCCATCCTGAAATCCGGCAAGACCCCCGCCACGGTGTACCAGGAGATGTGGGCCCGACTGAGCCAGGGGCACGCCTGGCAAGGCGAGTTCATCAACCGCCGCAAGGACGGCACCGAGTACGTGGAGGCGGTGCGCATCTCCCCCGTCAAGCAAGCCAGCGGCGAAGTCAGCCACTACCTGGCCATCAAGGAAGACATCACCCAGCGCAAGGTGGCCGAGCAGCAGATCCACCGGTTGGCCTATTTCGACACGCTCACCGGGCTGCCCAATCGCCAGCTGCTGACCGACCGGTTTGCCCAAACCCTGAGCCTGGCCAAGCGCCAGGGCAGCCCGCTGACGCTGATGTTCATTGACCTGGACCACTTCAAACACGTCAACGACACCCTGGGCCACCCTGCGGGCGACCAGTTGCTGATCGAGACCACACGCCGCCTGTCCGCGTCGGTGCGAACGGAAGACACGCTGTCGCGCCAGGGCGGTGACGAATTTGTGCTGCTGCTGCCCAATTGCGGACCGGTGCAGGCCGCGCAGGTGGCCGAAAAGCTCATGGCCAGCCACGCGGAATCGGTGCGCATCGAGGGGCATGACGTGACCGTCACACTGTCCATCGGCATTGCCCTGTACCCCAACGACGGCACCGACTTCAACAGCCTGTCCAAGGCGGCCGACGTGGCCATGTACCGCGCCAAGGAAGAGGGGCGCAACACCTACCGCTTCTTCACCACCGACATGCAGGTGCGCTCCAGCCGCACGCTCACGCTGGAAAGCCATTTGCGCCGTGCCCTGGAAAAGAACGAACTGCAACTGGTGTACCAGCCACAGGTGTCGCTGGCCGACGGGCACCTGGTGGGCGTGGAAGCCCTGGTGCGTTGGCAACACCCCACCCTGGGCGTGGTGTCGCCGGGCGAGTTCATTCCCATGGCGGAAAGCAATGGCCTCATCCTCCCCATTGGCGAATGGGTGCTGCGCACCGCGGTGCAACAGGCCAAGGCCTGGATGGACCAGGGCATGGGCAAGATGGTGATGGCCGTCAACCTCTCGGCCGTGCAGTTCCGGCATGCGGGGCTGTCCATCCTGGTGGACCAGGTGCTTCACGAATACGACCTGCCGCCCGAGTGCCTGGAGCTGGAACTGACCGAAAGCGTGGCCATGAGCGACCCCCTGGGGGCCGTGGTGGCCATGGACGAGATCGGGGCCCTGGGCGTGCGCATGGCCATCGACGACTTTGGCACCGGCTACTCGTCGCTGAGTTACCTCAAACGCTTCAAGGCCGCCAAGCTCAAGATCGACAAGAGCTTTGTGCAAGACATCACCACCGACCCCGACGACAAGGCCATTGCCAGCGCCATCATCGGCCTGGCCAGCAGCCTGGGGTTGCGCACCATTGCCGAAGGGGTGGAGACCCCAGGCCAACTGGCCTGGCTGCGCATGCAGGGGTGCGACGAAGCCCAGGGCTACCTGTTCAGCCCGCCGGTGAATGCCGAAGGCCTGGAGCGTTGGGCCCGCAGCCAGGGTCTCATTGCCTGAACCGTCCCCCGTGCGCCCTCAGGCCACGGCGTGGCGGTTGCCACCCTGCTGACGGGCCAGGACCTGTGCGGCCTCAGCCTCGGACAGCAGCAGGGGGGCATCGTCCCGGCTGCGCGGCACCCACCCGGCCACGCCCACGCTGACCGTGACCCCGACAGCGGGGAACAAGGGGTGCGGCAACTGCAAGGCCGACACCGTGTGCACCAGCCGCAAGGCGGCCTGGGCCGCGCCGTTGCGGTCGGTCTCGGGCATCATGACCACCAACCGATGGTCGCTGTGCCGCGCCACAAAATCGGTGGTGCGCTTCATGGCCCCGGCCACGGCCTGGGTGACGGTGCGCAAGCAGTCGTCCACCACCGCCAGCGCCTGTGGATCGACCGTGCCCCCAAAATGGTCCAGGCCCACCACCAGCACCGCCAAGGGCTGTTCGCCCCGAAACGCACGGGCCACTTCTTCCGACAGCCGCTGGTCGAAATACCGCCGGTTGGCCACCTGCAACAACTCGTCAAACCGGGCATGCACCTCCAGGCGCTGGGCCAGCGACGCCATCTGCCGCTCGGCATCGGCCAAACCCTGGGTTTGGGTGGACAGGTCGTGGTACAGGCGCCCCACCATGTTCAGCAGCGCCCGCAAGCCCTTGTCGGACACGGCGGACTCGCGTTCGTAGACTTCGCTGGGCAATTGCCCTGCTTCGATGAGGCGCATCTGCCGCACCATGGCCTGGTCCACGCCCAGCACATGCAGGCCGATCCACGAGGACAGAAAACCCATCATGCGGCCATTGAGATCGGGCAGGGTCTGGCGGTCGTTCCACATCTCCCGCAGGTTGCGAATGAATTGCTCGTGCTGGCGGCGGTGCACAAACTGGTGCCGCTCGTCCAGCCCTTGCTCCTGCATCAACGCTTCTTCACTGGCAAACTGCGCCCGGGCATAGGCCATCAGGCGGTCGAACGCCCGGCGCATGGCCAGCTCGCGCTTGTCGGCCGGGTAGGCAATGTCGAACTGGGTGCGATGCAGCTCGTTGAAGATGTCGATCAGGCCACGGTGCTGGTCGTCCATGGCCTGCAAACCTGTGCTGAAGCTGCGGTCCCAAACAAACAAATCCATGGTGTCCACTCCGGGCCAAGGCAACAGGCCCCATGGCCCGACTGTAAACCCCGTGCGCCGACCCGTCAGCCCGCAAAAGCCCGGTTGCGACCCGCTTGTTTGGCCTGGTACAGCGCCATGTCGGCCTGTGCCAACAGGTGCGAGCCAAAGGTCGCATCGGACCGCTCATCGGGTGCGGCACTGGCCCCCCCCACGCTGAGGGTGACCACGGGGGCTGCATCGGATGCAGCATGGGCCAGCGCCATGGCGCGCACCGCCTCCACCACACGCCATGCGACTTTCAGGGCGCCGTCCGGCGGCGTGTCGGGCAACAGGGCCACCAGCTCCTCGCCGCCGTAACGGGCCAAGAAATCGGTGCGCCGCACCATCACCCCGCCCACGGCCTGGGCCACGGCCTTCAGGCAGGCGTCTCCGGCGGGATGGCCGTAGGTGTCGTTGTAGCGTTTGAAAAAGTCCACATCCATCATCAGTACGCCCAGCATGTGGCGGTTGCGGCGGGCACGGGCCACCTCTTCGATCAGGCGTTCATCAAAGTACGCCCGGTTGGCAATGCCCAGCAAGCCATCGCGCCGCGAAAACGCCTGCAACTGGGCATTGGCCTCTTGCAGGTCGGCATTGGCTTCGGCCAGCGCCTGGGTGCGCTCCTGCACCCGCTGCTCCAGGTGCTGGTTGGCCATGACCAGGTCGGCGTTCTGCTGCGCCAGCACATGGTAGAGGTTGCCCACCATCTTCAGCAGGGCCTGGGTGCCGGGGTCGTGGTGCAGGTTTTCGCGATCAAAGGCTTCGGCGGCGGACAGCCCCTGCTCCATCCAGTGAATCTGGCGGGCCATGGACTGGTCCACCCCCAGGATGTGCAGGCCCAGCCAGGAGGTCAGGAAGCCCATGATGGTTTCGGACGGATCGCGCAGGCTGTGCCGCAGCGCCCACATGCGCTGCACCTGCTCCACAAACTGCACATGCAGCTGGCGGTGGGACTCGGTGTGTCGCGGGTCCAGGCCCCGTTGGGCCATCAGGGTTTCCTCGTCGGCAAAGTGCCGGGCCGCGTACTGGGTGAGGCGGCTGAAAATGGCCTCCAGCTCCTGGGCCGTGGTGGTCGATCCGTGAAACAGCGAGGTGTTGAGCACGTTGAACAGGTCCACCAGCATGTGGTGTTGCTCGTCCACCTCGGCCAAGCCGGTGACGAAATTCTGATCCCACTCAAACGTGTCCATGTGCTCCCCGCCTACAAACGGTCGGCGGGTATTAGACCCAGTGGCGAACGCAAGCGGACGCCGATTCGCGGCTTTATTGAGCTTCGTCAATAAAGCCAACTCACCTCACCAGGGCGGCAGTCGCTCGCCCTTGAGGCGCGCACGCAAAGCGGCGTAGTCGGGGATGACGCTGGCCACCGTCTGCCAAAACCGCAGGCTGTGGTCCATGTGACGCAGGTGCGCCAACTCGTGCACCACCACGTAGTCGATGACCTCCGGCGCAAACTGCATCAGGCGCCAGTGCAGGCGGATGGAGCCGTCGGCCTTGGCGCTGCCCCAGCGCGTGGCGGCCGACGACAGGCGCAACTGCGTCCAGCGCACCCCCAGGGAGGGGGCATGGTGGTCCAGGCGGGCGCGGAAATAGGCTTCGGCCCCCAACATCATCCACGCCTGCACGGCGTCGCGGATCTGGGTGGCCGACGCGCCACTGGCCAACGCCACCCACAACACGCCGTCGTCCAGCCGCACGCGGGTGCCAGGGTCGGGCTGTCCCAGCCGCACCGTGAGCGGCTGCCCCAGCCAGGGCAAGGCCACGCCATCGGCCCACACCACGGTGGCCTCCTTCAGAGCGGCATGCTGTTGCGCGGACTGAACCAGTTTGCGCAGCACCCAGTCGGCCTTCGACTGCACCGCGGTGTCCACCACCCCCTGCGTGGCCCAGCGCGGGGCCGTGACCGTGAGGCCCTGGGCGTTGACCACAAACCCGATGCTGCGCCGCTGCCCCCGCCGCAGCAGGTAGGCCACCCGCTGGCCGTTGAGCAGCGCCTGCCGGTTGGCCTCGGGGTGATGGGGCAACACCGCCAACAAAGCCGGGGCATTGAGGCCTTCCTGGCGCGGCTTGGCCGCGGGCGGGCGGGCCCGGGTCGGCGCGGGGTCCATGGAAACCTGCGGGGCCGACGGGGGGGCGTCGTCCTCCAGGCCGTCCAGCAGGCTCAACTGTTGCGCCATGCATCAGGCCGTTCAGGTGTAGGCGTCGGGGTCCAGGCGGCGCATTTCCGCCTCGATCCAGGCCTCGACCTCGCGCATCAGCTCGTCCGGCTGGCGGCCCACGCTGGGAATGGCAGGGCCGATGGAGAACACCACGGTCCCCGGGCGTTTGATCAG
>DASUON010000225.1:0-6690 GCA_036276615.1 Burkholderiaceae bacterium | reverse complement strand
GCCCAGCTTGGCGCGGGTGTCGGTGATGTCCAGGTTGCGCATGGTCAGCTGGCCGATGCGGTCGGCAGGGCTGAAGGGGGCGTCTTCCACCTTTTCCATGCTCAGGCGCTCGGGCGCGTAGGTGAGGTTGGGGCTCTCGGTGTTGACGATGCTGTAGTCGTTGCCGCGGCGCAGCTCCAGCGTCACCTCGCCGGTGATGGCGCGGGCCACCCAGCGCTGGGCGGTTTCGCGCAGCATCAGGGCTTGCGGGTCGAACCAGCGGCCTTGGTACAGCAGGCGGCCCAGCTTCAGGCCGTTGACGCGGTACTGCTCGATGGTGTCTTCGTTGTGGATGCCGGTCACCAGGCGCTCGTAGGCAATGTGCAGCAGCGCCATGCCGGGGGCTTCGTAAATGCCGCGGCTCTTGGCTTCGATGATGCGGTTTTCGATCTGGTCGCTCATGCCCAGACCGTGGCGGCCACCGATGCGGTTGACCTCCAGCATCAGCTCCACGGCGTCGGTGTATTCCACGCCGTTCAGGGCCACGGGGCGGCCTTCGACAAAGCGCACGCGCACTTCCTCGGCCTTGACGTCCACCTCGGGCTTCCAGAAGGCGCTGCCCATGATGGGGCTGACGATGCGGATGCCGCTGTCCAGGTGCTCCAGGTCCTTGGCCTCGTGGGTGGCGCCCAGCAGGTTGCTGTCGGTGCTGTAGGCCTTTTCCACGCTCATCTTGTAGTCAAAGCCGTTGGCGATGAGGAATTCGCTCATCTCCTTGCGGCCACCCAGCTCGTCGATGAAGGTCTGGTCCAGCCAGGGCTTGTAGATCTTCAGGCTGGGGTTGGTCAGCAGGCCGTAGCGGTAGAAGCGCTCGATGTCGTTGCCCTTGAAGGTGGAGCCGTCGCCCCAGATGTGCACATCGTCTTCCTTCATGGCGGCCACCAGCATGGTGCCGGTCACGGCGCGGCCCAGCGGGGTGGTGTTGAAGTAGGTGATGCCGCCGGTGCTGATGTGGAAGGCGTTGCTCTGGATGGCGGCAATGCCTTCGGCCACCAGCTGCTGGCGGCAGTCGATCAGGCGGGCCTGCTCGGCGCCGTAGGCCATGGCCTTGCGGGGAATGGCGTCGTAGTCGGTCTCGTCGGGCTGGCCCAGGTTGGCGGTGTAGGCGTAGGGCACGGCGCCCTTCTTGCGCATCCACAACAGGGCGGCGCTGGTGTCCAGCCCGCCGGAGAAGGCGATGCCCACTTTTTGGCCGGTGGGGATGTTTTCGAGGATGGTGTTGGACATAAAAAATGGCTCCAGCGCTTTCAGATAAAGCGCGAACAGCTATGAAAATTGATGATGGACCGACGCATCAACCAAAGTGGCAGATGTAGTGGTACGCGGCGTGGCCTTCGGTCACGCGGATCTCGAACTTGGCATTGCCCGGCACGCTGAAGCGTTCGCCCGCGCCGCTGGTCACCCAGGTGTCGGCACCGTCCAGCAGGTAGTCGCAGCTGCCAGCCACGCATTCCATGATTTCAGGCGCGCCGGTGTTGAAGGTGAGGGTGGCGGGCAGGATGACGCCCACCGACTTCTTGGTGCCATCCGGGAACGTGATGCCGTGGCTGACGCACTTGCCGTCGAAATACACATTGGCCTGGGTGGTGACGGAGACGCCGTCGATGCGGGTGGTGGTCATGGGTGGTTGCTTCGGTGGAAGGAAATGGGCAAACCCGTGATTTTAGGTGGGCCACACCCCAAACCCGACTCCAGCCCGACTCAGCCCAACGCCACCCACTGCTCCGGCACAAAGCCCACGGTCAGCCCGCGGGCCCACGCCACCACCGGGCGTTTGATGGTGCTGGGGTGGGCCAGCATCACGGCCTGGGCGCTGGCGGCGTCCACCACGCCGGTGCGGGTGGCCTCGTCCAGCTGCCGCCAGGTGGTGCCTTTGCGGTTGAGCACCGTCTCCCAGCCCAGTTGCTGCACCCAGCGGGCCAGCTCGTCGGCGGGAACGCCTTGTTTCTTGAAGTCGTGAAACGCCACCGTCAGGCCCTGGGCCTGCATCCAGGTGCGGGCTTTCTTGACGGTGTCGCAGTTGGGAATGCCGTAGAGGGTGATCATGCGGGGCATTCTCGCTGCCTTGCCAAAGCCCGGTGGGTGGCTGAGACAATCGCGGCATGTCGCTGTTTTCGCACCCTCCCGCATCCCCTGGTCCTGACGCAACGCTGGCCGACTGGCTGGGCTACATCGAACGCATTCACCCCGCCACCATCGACATGGGGCTGGAGCGCGTGCGCACCGTGGCCGAACGCATGGGCCTGAACAACCCCTGGCCCTGCCCCACGGTGGTGGTGGCGGGCACCAACGGCAAGGGCTCCACCTGCGCCATGCTGGCCGCCATCTACCAGCAGGCCGGTTACCGGGCGGGGGTGTACAGCTCGCCGCACCTGGTGCACTTCAACGAGCGCTG
Source organism: Burkholderiaceae bacterium (assembly GCA_036276615.1). Taxonomy (GTDB): domain Bacteria; phylum Pseudomonadota; class Gammaproteobacteria; order Burkholderiales; family Burkholderiaceae_C; genus UBA2334. The sequence continues at coordinate 4,256 of DASUON010000225.1, read as the reverse complement.
CCGCATCGACGGTGTGCCGGTGGATGATGCAAATTTGATAGCTGCTTTCGCTTTTGTTGAAAGCGCAAGGTGCCAAAATCATTCAAAAAATCAGGCCGAGGTGAGCCTGAGCTATTTCGAGTTCACCACGCTGGCCATCCTGTGGGTGCTGGCGCAGGCGGGGCTGGATGTGGCCATTCTGGAGGTGGGGCTGGGCGGGCGGCTGGATGCGGTCAACATCGTGGATGCCGACTGCGCCGTCATCACCAGCATCGACATCGACCACACCGAATTTTTGGGCCACACCCGCGAGGCCATCGGCTTCGAGAAGGCGGGCATTTTGCGCACCGGGCGGGCCGCGGTGGTCAGCGACCCGTCGCCCCCGCAGTCGGTGCGTGACCGGGCCACCGAGATCGAGGCCGACCTGTGGGTGTCGGGCGTCGATTTCGGGTTTGAAGGCGACAAGCAGCAATGGGGCTGGAAGGCCGCCGCCCCCCGTGGCGGGCGGCGTTACAGCGGCCTGGCCTACCCGGCGCTGCGGGGGGCCAACCAGCTGCTCAACGCCTCGGGCGTGCTGGCGGTGCTGGAGGCGCTGCGCGAGCGCCTGCCGGTCACCGCCCAGGCGGTGCGCAACGGTCTGGCCATGGTGGATTGGCCGGGGCGCTTCCAGATTGTTCCCGGCGAGCCCGCCCTGGTGCTGGACGTGGCGCACAACCCGCATTCGGTGGCCGCGCTGGCGCTCAACCTGGACGCCATGGGCTTTTACCCGGCCACACACGCGGTGTTCGGGGCCATGGCCGACAAGGACCTGCCCGCCATGCTGGCCAAGGTGGCCCCCATCATCGACCGCTGGTATCTCGCCGACTTGCCCACCCCGCGGGCCGAGACCGCGGCCCGGCTGGCCGAGCGCCTGGAAGGGGCGGGCGTGGCCCCCGAGAAGCTGGCGGGCTGCTTTGCCAGCCCCCAGCAGGCGCTGGAGGCGGCGGTGGCCGCGGCAGACCCCACTGATAGAATCGTGGTCTTTGGATCGTTCTTCACCGTGGGTGGGGTTTTGCTCGACGGCACCCCCCGCCTGGCGGCCAAGCATTTGCAGCGCTGACGTCTTCGCCCGGTGCTTTTCGTGGCGCAGATGGGCGCTTTTTCCGCTTCTTGAACCCCAACCGCATGTCCAAGTCCCGCTCTGTGGCCCCCCCCGATTCCCCACCCAGCGTCGAGGTGGTGCGGCAGCGGGCCAAGCACCGCCTGATCGGCGTGTCGGTGCTGGTGCTGGCGGCGGTGCTGGTGTTCCCGTTGCTGTTCGACACCCAACCCCGGCCCGTGCCGGTGGACATTCCCATCGAAATCCCCTCGCGCAAGGCCGCCAAGCCCCTGCAGGTGGACACGCCTGCGGTGGTGTCGGGGGCCACCGAATCGACGGCTCCCACCGCCGTGGCCAGTGCCGACAAGGAAGAGGTGCTGATCGACAGCGGCGCAGCCCCCAAGGCCGCCGCGGTGACCACCCCGGCCAAGGCCGAGCCCGTTGCCAAGACGGAGGCCTCCGCCAAGGTGGAAGCGCCTGCCAAAGCCCCTGCACCCACCAAGCCTGAACCGGCCAAGGCCGAGGCGCACCCGGCCAAACCCGTCCCGGCCAAGGAAGCGCCCGTCAAGGAAGCGGTCGCCAAAAAAGAACCTCCCGCCAAGGAAGCTCCGGCCAAGGAGCCGACGCCGGCCCCCAAGAAGCCCGATGACGCCGCACGCGCCCAGGCCCTGCTGGAGGGCAAGCCCGCTTCGGCGGCAGCCACCCCGGCGGGGGATGCCGCCGCGGCGCGCTTCATCGTTCAGGTGGGGGCCTTTGCCGAAACCGATGCCGCGCAGGCCGCGCGCCTCAAGCTGGAGCGTGTGGGCCTGAAGACCTACACCCATGTGGCCCAGACGCCCGAAGGCAAGCGTACCCGGGTTCGCCTGGGGCCTTTTGCCACCCGCGCCGAGGCTGAAAAGGCCGCGGCCAAGGCCAAGGCCCAGGGCTTGGCCGCGGCCATCCTGACGCTGTGAACATGCGGACCATGGGTGGGCGGGTGCTGAGGAAGGACCGGGCATGAACTTCAATGGCCTGGATCTGGCGGTGGCCGTGGTGGCGCTGCTGTCCATTGCGCTGGGCGCGTGGCGCGGGTTCCTGTACGAGTTGTTTTCGTTGGGCGGATGGGTGGTGGCCTTTGTGGTGGCCCGCCTGTTTGCCGCCGATGTGGCGGGTGAATTGCCCATGAATGGGGCTTCGCCCGAGTTGCGCATGGTGGTGGCCTTTGCGGGCCTGTTCATCGCCACGGCGTTTGCGGCGGGGTTGTTGTCATGGTTGGTGCGCAAGCTGGTGAGTGTGTCGGGCCTCAGGCCCGTGGACCGCAGCTTGGGCATGGTGTTCGGCATGGCCAGGGCCACGCTGATCTTGATCATCGTTGGACTGGTGGCCGGCGCAACGCCGCTGGCCAAGCAGGATGTGTGGGTGCAGTCGGCGAGCGGCCCCTGGTTGCTCAAGGCGGCAGATTACGGCAAGAGATGGTTGCCGGAAGAACTTGAAAAGGTCTTGGACTGACATGTGTGGAATCATTGGCGTGGTCAGCAACGCCCCGGTCAATCAGCTGATTTATGACGCTTTGCTGCTCTTGCAACATCGGGGGCAGGATGCGGCAGGCATCGCCACCCAGGACGGTCGCAAGTTCTACATGCACAAGGCCAAGGGCATGGTGCGTGACGTGTTCCGCACCCGCAACATGCGGGCGCTGCCGGGCAACATCGGTTTGGGTCAAGTGCGTTACCCCACCGCGGGCAACGCGCACAGCGAGGAAGAGGCCCAGCCGTTCTACGTGAACGCACCGTTTGGCATCGTCATGGTGCACAACGGCAACCTGACCAACGCGCAGGCGCTGAAGTCGCAGCTGTTCAGCACCGACCACCGGCACATCAACACCGAGAGCGATTCCGAGGTGCTGCTGAACGTGCTGGCGCACGAGCTGGAGCGCACCACGCGCGGCCTGCCGCTCAAGCCCGCCGACGTGTTCGAGGCCGTGCGGGGTGTGAACCGCCGTATCCGCGGTTCCTACGCGGTGGTGGCGTTGATTGCCGGGCACGGGCTGGTGGCGTTCCGCGACCCGTTTGGCATCCGTCCGCTGTGCATCGGCCATGGGGCCGACGGCACCCAGGCCGTGGCCAGCGAATCGGTGGCCCTGGAAGGCGTGGGCATGGTGTTCGACCGTGACATTGCGCCCGGCGAAGCGGTGTTCATCGACCTGGAAGGCAAGGTCCACCAGGCCGCGTGTGCCGATGCGCCCAAGCACTACCCCTGTGTGTTCGAGTACGTGTACCTGGCTCGGCCCGACTCGGTGATGGACGGCATTTCGGTCTACCAAGCCCGGCTCAACATGGGCGAGACGCTGGCCAAGCGCGTCATTTCCACCGTGCCGCCTGACCAGATTGACGTGGTCATTCCCATTCCCGAGTCGTCCCGTCCCAGCGCCATGCAGTTGGCGCAGCTGCTGGGCCGTCCCTACCGCGAGGGGTTTGTGAAGAACCGCTATGTGGGGCGGACCTTCATCATGCCGGGGCAGGGCGTGCGCAAGAAGTCGGTGCGCCAGAAGCTCAACGTCATTGCCAGCGAGTTCAAGGGCCGCAACGTGCTGCTGGTGGACGATTCCATCGTCCGCGGCACCACCAGCCGCGAAATTGTTCAGATGGCGCGTGACGCCGGGGCCAACAAGGTCTACATGGCCAGTGCCGCACCGCCGGTGCGTTACCCCAACGTCTACGGCATCGACATGCCCACCGCCAGCGAGCTGGTGGCCCATGGCCGCACGGTGGACGAGATCCGCCAGATCATTGGCTGTGATGCCCTCATCTACCAGGATGTGGACGCCATGAAGCAGGCCATCCTGGCGCTGAACCCCAGCCTGAACGGTTTTGATGCGTCGTGTTTCGACGGCGTGTACTGCACGGGCGACATCACCGCCGGTGACATCGAGCGCCTGAACGAGGCCCGCGTGACCGACCAGGAAGCGCTGGAAGACACCTCCCGCCTGGCGCTGCCCAACGCCCAGGAGTCCTGAAATGACCCGGCCCGATGACGCCCTGTCACTGCACCGCCAGACACTGGCCGTGCGCGCCGGGGTGGAGCCGTCCCAGTACGGCGAAAACTCCGAGGCGCTGTACCTGAGCAGTGGCTTTTTGCAGCCCGACGCCACCACCTCGGCCCGCCGTTTTGCGGGCGAGGAGGAGGGTTACACCTACGGTCGATCGGGCAACCCCACGCT
>DASUON010000224.1:0-3557 GCA_036276615.1 Burkholderiaceae bacterium | reverse complement strand
TCAGCGCCAGCGGTCCGCTGCGGGGGTGCGGCGGCTGGATGCCCTTGCCGATGGCCACGAACATGGCAATGGCATGGTCTGGCGGCAGGTGGATGAGCTGGCCCACGGCGTCAAAGTCGAAGCCGTCCATGGGGCATGACTCGTAACCCATTTCCTGTGCGGCCAGCATCAGCGTTTGCGCGGCCATGCCGCACGAGCGCATGGCCTCGTCGCGCTGAACCTGCGCCTTGCCCCGGTAGTAGCCGTCAATGGCGGGCAGCATGAAGTCCTGCACCGGTTGCGCGGCGTGGCGCCAATAGCGGTGCGGCTCCTTTTCCCAGGCGTTGAGGTCGGCCGTCAGCACCACCAGCAGCGAGGCATCGGTCACCTGCGACTGCCCCCACGCCGCTTGCCGCACCTGCTGGCGCAGCGCCGGCTCGCGCAGCACCACAAAGCGCCAGTTCTGGATGTTGAACGCGGTGGGCGAGCGCATGGCCAGGCTGAACAGGCGCGTTTCTTCGTCGCTCGTGAGGCGGTGGTTGGGGTCGAACGCCTTGATCGACCGGCGGTTCTCGATGGCTTGAGACACAGAAATGGCATTCATGGAAGGGCTCCTTCAGGTTGAAACATGCATACCGGTTGGTATGCATTGGGGTGAAAAACGGAATGGGGATGGGGCATGCACATCGGCGGCGGGGCGGGACTGGCGTCAGGACGCGGGGTGTGGCTGCAACTGGCGCACACAGGCCATCAGCTGCCCCATGGCCGCTGCAAAGGCGGCGGGGGACTGGAGGTTCTTGGCCACACTGGCCGCCCCTTCCCAGGCGGCCACGATGAACAACGCGGCCGCGTGGCAGTCCACATCGGGGCGCACCTCGCCCAGGGCTTGCGCCTGGCGCAGCAGGGCTTCGGTCCGGGTCTGCCAGCGCACCAGAATGACCTGGAGCCGTTGGCGAAAGTCCTCATCCAGGCCGCTCATTTCCTGCATCAGGTTGTTGAGGGGGCAGCCGAGCCGGATGCCCGCCTCGTCCCAATGGCAGGCCGCCTCCATCTTGGACAGCAGCAGCGACAGCGGATGCACGGGCGAGTCCGGCTCGCCCCCCTCGGTCGTCAGCCCGTCGATCAGGTTGCAGCCCATGGCCAGCGCCACCCGTTCGTCCACCACGGCCAGCCCAAGGTCTTTCTTGCTGGGGAAGTAGTGGTACAGGGCCCCTTTGGTCAGCCCCGTTTCGGCCAGGATGGCGGACAGGCTGGCGGACTGAAAACCATGGCGCTGGATTTCGGCGTGGGCGGCATCGAGCAGGCGGTCACGTGCCCCATCGTCGGATGGCAAGGGCGCAGTGGAGGCAACAGCTCGGGTGGACATGGCGCCATTACATACCAACCGGTATGCATGACGCAAGAACTGAAGTCCAAACCCCTACGCAGGGCCAGGGATTTGAAGCTTTTTTGGCACCCAGCGCTTTTTTCAATTGAATCCAGCGCTATGTTTTATGAAGCATCTTCTCCACATCCCTCATCCGGGGCCGCGCCCCTGCATCGGCCTGCATGCAGGCCTGCGCCAAGTGGCGCAGCGGGGTGCTGGGGGCATCGGCACCGCCAGCACCGTCCAGGCGCTCGGCCAACTCCAGCAGCATGATGCCAAACGCCCGCACCTCCAGCGCCAGCAGCGCCTGGCGCGTGGCGGCAGGCAGCTGGGTGAGGACGGTGGCGGCCCCAAAGTCGCTCAGGCGTGCGTGGCCGGTGGCGGGATGCCACAGGGTGTTGTGGGCGTACAGGTCGCCGTGCATCACGCCGCGGGCGTGCAGGTGGGCCACGGCCTGGGCCACATCCCGTGCCAGCGTGTGGGCCACGGCGGGCGAGAGGCGCAGCGCGGGGGCGTACACGTCGCGGGTGCAGCTGGCCAGGCTCGGCGGACCGGCCAGCACGGTGTGGGTGGGGGGGATCAGCGGCAGCAGCACGCCGGGCAGGCCCTGGGGGTGGCCCACCACCTGCGCCACCGGGGTGCACAGCGCCGGGTGGGGCCCGGCGGCCAGGCTGGCGGCCAGTTCGTCGTGGGGCAGGCCGTCGCTGGTCATGGCCCCTTTGAACAGCTTGAGCGCCAGCGGCTGGCCGTGCAGCGGCTGGCCGTGCAGCGGCTGGCCGTGCAGCGCCTGGGTGGCCGGGTCCGTCACAGGCGCAGCGCCCACCGCCACCTGGGCGTGATGGATGTGGCCCGAAGCGCCCTCCCCCAGGCGCGGCCCCACGGCCACCTGCGCCCAGTCCACACGGGGGACATTGGGCAGATTGAGCACGGTGTCCACGGGGAGCACGGTGTCTGCGGCGGCCACACCCCCGGGGCGGGCGGCGGCCACCCCGGGCTGGGCGGGCGCCGCCACCGCCGGGTTGCCCGACAGCGCCAGCCAGGCCAGCGCGGGCAGCTCCGTCAGCCAACCCGGCAGGGCCTGCAGCCGGTTGGCCGACAGGCGCAGCAGCTCCAGTTGGCTGGCCGCGGCCAGGGTGTCGGGCAAGCGGGTCAACCGGTTGCCCGCCAGCATCAGCTTTTGCAGCGCCGGGCGCTGGCCCAGCTCGGGCGGGAGCTGTTCCACCGCGTTGTCGGTGAGGATGAGCCAGCGCAGCGCGGGGGGCAGCGCCGCCGCGCTGACGTGGGCGATGCGGTTGGCCTTGAAGCCCACCATCTGCAACTGCGGGCAGTCGCCCAGCACCTCGGGCAGGTGGGTGAAGGCGTTGTCCGAGCCAAACACCACCTTTAGCTTCTTGAAGCGGGTCAGGTCGTGCGGCAGGTCGGTGAGGCGGTTGCCGCTGAGGTTGAGCACCTCCAGCGTGTCGGCCAGGCCATACACCTCGGGCGGCAGCGCCGTGAGGCCCGCGCACAGGTCCAGCCGGGTGAAGCCCGCCAGTGCGCCGCTGCGCAGTTGTTCAAGCGTGTGCATGGCCGTTCACTCGCCTGGTTTTTTCTGTAAACAGTTTATTTTTTATCGTCATACAATCATTTTTACATCAACAAAGGGTCCATCATATGAAGCAGCTGTGTTCACCCGCGTGCGCCCCAGGGGTGTCGCGTCGTTCTGTGGCCGTGGCGACGGCCTTCGCTTTGGCGGGGGCTTTGGCCGCCTGCTCGGGCGTGCCACTGGGTTCGGTGCCGCGGCTGATGCAGTTGCCCAACCAGCTGGCCGATGCCGACCCGACCGAGCTGCGAGTGGCCTTGCAGTTGGACCAGCGGCTGGTGCCCGCACCCGACGCTGCCCCGCAACTGCTGCTGAAACTCACGCCCAAAGACCCGCAGGCCTACGCCCCCATCGACCGCAAGCTGCCGTTGCAACTGGCCACATCCACGGGTGCGGTGCTGGGGCTGGAGGCTCCGCCACCCGGGCGGCGCTGGTGGGTGTACAGCCTGCCTGCCAGTTCGCAGGCAGAGCTGGTGCGCATCCAAACCTTGGTGAAGCAGGCGCGTGCCCAACCCGCTGGCCCCAGCCAAGCCCAGCGCGGCGGCACCCTGAGCCTGGGCATTGCGCAGGACGACCTGGCCAGCCGCCTGACCACCCGCGACCCCAGCCTGGCCGCCAGCCGCTGGGCCA